>NZ_JBHXML010000009.1:0-157114 GCF_042720345.1 Kitasatospora sp. NPDC058478
ACCACGACTCAACCTGCTCAACCGTCAACCCATAGGCACACAGTCAAGACAACGAACACCTACACCCACAGTCACGCCCAGATGCGGTTGCAGTATTAGGCCCTGTCCGGCCGATCTTGCCGGGCCCGCGACGCCGGGCATCCCGGCTGGACGCACGCCCGAATCGCCCAAGTACGTCCAGTACGAGGACGATTCGGGCGCACGCCCAGCCGGGCGCCCAACGCCGCGGGCTGATCCGCCAAGATCGACCGGATAGGACCTAGGCCGGGGCGGCTTCCTCGAATGATCGGTCCCGTCTCGGTCAGGGGGAGTCCGGCCTGGGGATGCGGACGTTGGCGGAGCGGAGCCTGGTCTCGACCAGTGCGACCAGCCGGGCCTCGGCCGATCCCTGTTCTTCGCCGTGGTGGGCGATCAGCTGGTACCGGGTCGCGGCTTCGGTGCGGGCTTGGAGGCCGGTCACGATCTTCAGCTGGGCGGGGTTGGCGAGGAAGTGGTCGGCCGCGGCGGTCGCGAGTTCGGCGATGCGCGGGTCGTCCGGCTCCCAGGTCGCGGCTTCGGCGCCGCGCTTGAGCAGGGCGACGAACCGGCTGTCCAGCAGGGCGTGTTCGACATGGGTGAGGTAGTCGTCGAAGCCTTCCGGGACCAGGGCCCTGGCCAGCACCCAGCCCTCCCTGGTGGCCGCCGCCTCGTCCGGGGTGAAGCCGAGGCCGGCCATCCGCTCCAGCAGTGCCACGGCGCGGTCGGGCAGCAGCGCCCGGTCGCCGTCGGCGAGCCGGTGCAGCGTGTCGCGCCGCGCGGTCAACTCCTCGATCCGCTCGGTGAGTTGACGTTCGACGTCGGCGAGCTTGGCGGTGAACAGCGCGGCGTCGGCGTCGAGCAGGGGCCCGGTCTCGGCCAGCGGCACCCCGGCGGCGGCCAGCGTCCGGATCTGCACCAGCCGCAACAGGTCGGCCGATCCGTACCGCCGGTATCCGGAGCTGTCGCGTTCCGGCTCCTCGGCCAGGCCGAGCTTGTGGTAGTGCCGCACCGTCTTCACCGTGATGCCGACGAATGCCGCCGCCTGCCCGATCGTGACTCCGTTCATCCGCCAATCCTGCCCCGTATTCGAACTCGGTGGCTACGCACGCCACATCAGTCCGTCGGCCGGCACGGATCGGCCGGCCCGCCGCAGAACACCTCGTCGACGAGCCTGTGCATCGCCTGCTGGAACGCCCCGCCGACGGACAGGTCTGCGTCGTCCACGCAGTTCAGCGCGGCGGTCAGGGTCCTGCTGCCGTCGGGCGTGCTGTACATCAGCGCCGCGTGGCCCACGGCGGCGCCGTTGTGGGAGACGACGGTGGCGCCGCCGTCCGTCGTCACCACGAACACGCCCAGGCCGTAGTCCATGTTCGGGATGCCCGTCGGGTGCGGGGTGCACATCTGCGCCAGCAGCGGGGCCGGCAGGAGCCTGCCGCCCAGCAGTGCGGAGATGAACGTGTGGAGGTCCCGGGTGGTGGAGATCATGTCGCCGCCGCTGGAGATCCAGGAGGGGTTCTGGCGGGTGATGTCGATCGTCCTCTGCTCGCCGGCGTCCTCGTACCGGTAGTAGGCGTGGGCGTGCGGCTCGGGGATCTCCGGCGAGGCGCCCGGCAGCACGGTGCCCGACAGCCCGAGCGGCCCCAGGATCAGCCGCTGCATCTCCTCGGCGACCGGGCGGCCGGTGACCTTCTCGATCAGCAGCCGGGCCAGCACGTAGTTGGTGTTGGAGTAGCTCCAGCCCGCCCCCGGCTCGAACCGGGCCGGCCTGGACAGCGCCGGCCGTACCAGCTCCTGCGGCCGGTAGGTCTTGAACCGGTTGTCCATCCACTCCCTGCCCGTGGTGCCATAGGGGATGGGGATGCCCGGCGCGACCGTCCCGTCGGCGTAGACCTCGCCGGTGTGGTTGAACACCCCGCTGGTGTGCTGCAGCAGCATCCGCACCGTGATCCGCCCGTCCAGCCCGAACTCGGGCAGGTAGTGCGCCGCCGGGGTGTCCAGCCCGACCTCGCCCTCGGCCACCAGTTGCAGCACCAGGGTCGCGGTGAAGGTCTTGGTATTGCTGCCGATCCGGACGTGCCCGTCCGTCGGCGGCTTCGCGGCCCCGCCCAGTTCGGCCGCCCCGGCGCTGCCGACCCACGCGCCCCGCTCGTCGTGCACGCGCAGCGACACCCCGGTGAAACCGGAGTCGACGATCTCCTCGATCGCCTTCTGCAGCTCCGGGCGGTCCTGCCCGGGGGCGCCGAGAGCGACGGTCCGCAGGGTGCTCTCGTCCTGGTCGGAAGGGCCGGAAAGGGGGAGTGACATGGTGGTGTGCTCCTTCGCATCGGTGACGCCCGGTCGGCGTCGTGCCGTTGCGAGGAGCTTGAGCCCTGACCCAGGGTCAACCTCAACGGTGATCTGGCTCACAGGTGAGCGGGGGGCTCGGTCGTCCGTGTCGCCGCCCGTGTCGCCGTCCGGCGCGCCTTGCGCCGCACACCGGGCACAGGTGCGGGTCACTGTCACACGAGCAGCGCCTCGAACTCCGGAAGTCGGCCGAACAGGTCGGGGAGGCCGCGCAAGCCGTTGCGCACGGACTCGTGCGACAGCGCGAGGTCAGGGCCGGTGCTCGCCTCGACACCGGCGAGGCACCGGAGGATGTTCCACCTCGTGTGCCCCAGCCAGCCGCCGATCATGAACACGAACCAGCTCGGACCTGACGACGGCAGCGCTCCGCCCCCCGCGACATAGCCGTCGAGGACCGAGCGGAAGACGGCGGGCTCGATGTGGTCGAAGCCAGGCCCCTTCGCGAGGCTCAGCGCGGTCGAGCCGAGCTCACCGGACAGGTCGAGCATTCCCGAGAGCTCCCAGTCGAGCACCACCGGCCGACCCTCCCGAGCGAGCAGGTTCCACGGGTGGATGTCCTTGTGGGTCAGCACGACGGGGCCCGGCCGTTCGCAGGTGTCGACGAAGTGGGCGATCGCGAGGAACGCCTCGACGCGAGAGGCGAGTTCGTCGGCCCACGGCTGTCCGGTCGCCGCCGCCCGCGCGGCGAGCTCGGGCCAGTCCCGTGACGTCGGTTCCTCGATCGGCACATGGGTCCACGCGACGTCGAGCGCGTGGACGCGCGCGAGGATCTCACCGATCTCGAACGCGTACGCCGCCGATACCGGTGCTTCCGGCACCTTCTCTCCCTCGACCCATCGGTGCACGAGCGTGTGCTGGCCGGCCGAGATCGGCTCCGGCATCGGGATGCCGGCGGCGAAGGCCGCCCGCTCAAACCTGAACACGTCCTCGACGCGATAGGTCCAGCGGCGGTCGACGAGGTTCAACTCCTTCACCGCGAACGACCCTTGGTCGGTGTCGAGCCGGTACATCCGGTTGGCGAACCCGCCGTGGACACGGATCATCGGCCCGATCGGCACGCCGAGATGCGAAAGGTTCACCCACGCATGCTAGGGGCCGGCAGTCATCGATGCACCGGACTTTCCCGCGCCATGGTGCGGAGGTGCTGCGGAGGGTGCTCAACCCGCACGTCGAGCGGGAGTGCCGAAGGCCGGACCGTCCCGGTGTCGCCGCAGGTCACAGACCTGTGCCGACTGCTGCGCCGGCCCCGCCGGGCGCGTTGCCGGGCGGGGCGGGTGTCGGTTGCCGACTGTGCGCAGCGCGGTCTGCCCGGGTGGGGGTCAGACGGCGTCGTTGTCCGCCAGACAGAAGTTCTTGTCGGCGACGTGTTCGGTCAGGTACCCGGCGGTGATGAGGGCGGCGACGTCGTACGTGCCCGGGATGTCGCCCGGCTTCAGGGCCGGGTCGAGCCACTGCTGGAGTCCGTTGCCCGGCTGGGAGAACGCGCCCGCGATGTGCCCCTGCTGGACCTGGAACGGCTTCTGCACCTCGAAGCAGTGGTAGTTGTCCTCGCCTCCGTTGAGGGAGTCCGGCGGAAGGGCGCGCTGGGGGAACGGCGTGCCGCCGGGGGCGAGGAACGAGCCGTAGGCGCTGTTCCCGAAGCGGTCCAGCTTCTGGTGCTCCGTCATGCTCTGTACGGCCATGTCGAGGGTGCCGTTGTTGTCGGTGAAGCCGTTGTTGTCCGGGTACTTCCACCCCCTCCAGTCCCGGTACCAGTCCAGGAAGCGCACCGGCGTCACTCCGCCCAGCCGGTCGTAGCCCGCCAGCAGCTTGGTCACCACGGAGTCCGTCGGCAGGGTGACCGGGCCGAGCTCCTTCCGGGTGCAGAGGTAGTCCTCGGCGCCGGCGTCGCGGACCTTGGGGACGCCCGCGCACTCCGTGATCGGCACCCCTCGGGAGGCGGAGGACTGGGCGGCGGCGGTGCCGGTGGCGGCCAACCCCGCCAGGGGTAGGGCGAGCGCCAGCGAGAGGGCGGCGAGAGCGGGGGTGCGCATGGGTGGGCGACTCCGTTCGGGGGGCGGGGCGGGGCGGGACGGGGAGGGCTGCGGCCATCGGCTCGTACGGCGGACCGTGTGCCCGCTGGACCCGCGCACAGTTACGCACGGCGATTTGCCTTCGTGCACGCACAAGGCTTCCGGCGCCGCTGGTGCCCACCCGTTCGGCCGATCTCGGTGTCGGCTGTCGCGCTTCGGCGCGGAGGGCCCGGTCGGGGAAGTGCGGCCGTGCCGTCAGGGTGTCGGCCGTCCTGCGGGGCCGTGGTGCGGTGGGGTGTGCGGACGACCCCTCAATACCTGGAGGAATCATGCGCTTTCGAAACGTGGCGGCTGCCGCGCTCGCGGGGCTGGTCCTGGCCCTCGCCGTACCTGCGGCCGGCCACGCGGCCGGCGGTGTCCGGCAGGTTGCGGGGCCCGGCGCTCGACCGGCAGGTGGGCGGAGTGTTCAGCGCGGACAGCCGAGAATTCCTGCTCGGTGGAGCGCGTCACGGCGTCGGACGGGCCCGGAAACCGAGGCGGTGCGGGGCCACGCCAAGGGCAAGGGCAAGGGCGAGTGCCTGCCCTTGGCGTGGAGAGGAAGTGAGGAGGTGTGTCAGCTGGTCGACTCGGTGGCCGGCCAGTTCTCGGTGATGTCGAAGGCGTACTCAAGCTCCCCGAGCGTCGTGCCGTTGTCGTCCACGAAGGTTGACTTGGCGGTGTAGCTGCCGCGGGACAGCCGCCCGCTCGGAGCCTCCTCCCAGCCGTGCCGGGGAAGGCGCACCGTGTGCTCCTTGTCCTGCGGGCCGAATGAGCCGAGCATCTGCTGGTCCTTGGAGACCTTGAGACCCTTGCGGAAGACTGCGGAGACGTACTTGAGGCCGGACACGATGTCACCGCTCACCGTGAAGCTGTAACTGAGCCTGTAGTGGGCACCTTCGGCGAGGACGAACGGAGTCTTCTTCAGATCGGCGAGCACCTGCGGGTCGTCAAGGCGCCACGTGGTGGAGGGTCGGCCCTCTATGTCCAGGGTCAGCGTGCGCAGGGTGGCGCGAGTTACGGTCTCGTTCTCAGGCATTCCGTCTCCATCGTGTGTGTCGCGGGGCAGAACCGGGCCGCCGAACTCGGCGGTCCGGAACGAAGGGAAGCACAACCGGTGGTGGATCCGGAGTCGAAGTCGCGGAACCTGACAGAACCTCAACTTGATGATCTAGGATGTCGCCACCTCGCCCCGGGAAGCCCCGGCTGAGCCGCTCTTCGCCGGTCGCGACGCCCGGCATCGCAGCCTTCTGTCAACCGGTTCGCCTTCGCAGTGACCAGGCGCTCGGGACAGGACAAGACCATGCGGGTGTGGTGACCTTGCGATGCGGATCCCCGGGCGCCGGAGTGGCGGCCGGGGCGGCGGTCGTTGTGCGCATCACCAGGGCACTACGCCGGCGTCCTCGAAGAACTGGCCGGTCGGGCCGTCGTCGGGCAGGGTCGCGAGTTTGATCGCGATCGCCGCGCCCTGTTCGGGGGTGCGCACGCCGTGGAAGCCGTTGAGGTCGGTCGCGACGTAGCCGGGGCAGCCGGCGTTGATCAGGATGTTCGTGCCGCTCAGCTCCCGGGCGTACTGGAGGGTGACGGCGTTCAGGAACGTCTTCGACGGCGCGTACGCCACGGCCACCGGACCCGCCGTCTGCTCGGCAGCGGCTCCTGACTGCCGGGTGAGGGAGCCGACGCTGCTGGACATGTTCACGATCCGCGGTGAGGCGGAGCGGCGCAGCAGCGGCATCATCGCGTTGGTGACGCGGATGACGCCGATCACGTTGGTCTCCACGACCGTCCGGATGGTGGCGGGGTCGACCCGGGTGGGCTCCTGCGGCATGCCGCCGGCGATGCCGGCGTTGTTGACGAGCACGTCGAGGCGCCCGGCCCGTTCCTCGATCAGCCGGGCGGCGGCGGTCGCGCTCGCGTCGTCGGTCACGTCCAGCGGGACGTCGAACGCGTCGACGCCGGCCGCGCGCAGCCTCTCCACCGCGGCCTCACGGCGCTGGTCGTCGCGGGCGCCGACGCCGACGCTCCAGCCGAGGGCGCCCAGGCCCGCGGCGATCTCGTAGCCGATTCCCTTGTTCGCGCCGGTGACCAGCGCAGTCGTTCGTTCGCTCATGGGGCCATGCTGCCCGCGGCCCCCGGTGGGGGTCCAAGACCGATCGGGTGGGCACCGATACCGTCCGGGTATTGATCCGGAGTACCGTGGCCGGATGGAGACCCGGGAACTGCGCTACTTCGTCGCCGTCGCCGAAGAGCTGCACTTCGGGCGCGCCGCGCAGCGGCTCGGGATCGCGCAACCGCCGCTGTCACGGGCGATCCAGCAGCTCGAACGTAGGCTCGGGGCAGCGCTGCTGGATCGGACCAGCCGCACCGTCACGCTGACCGAGGCCGGCTCGGTGCTGCTGGTCGAGGGCCGGGCGGCCCTCGACGCGGTCGACGCCGCCGAGCGTCGGACCCGCCGCGCCGCCGCTTCCCCCGCCGGCGGCCCCGGCCTGGTCCTGGTCACGAAGGCCAGCGCGTCCAGCGAACTGCTGGCGGAACTGCTCGACGCGTACGCCGCCGAACCCGGCTCGGTCCCCGTCGACGTCATCCTGTGCGGCCCGGCCGAGCAGGCACGATTTCTGCTTGAGGGCCGGGCCGACGTGGCGCTGCTGCACCGGCCGTTCGACTCGACGGTCGGGCTGCACACCGAGGCGCTCAGCACGGAGGGCCAGGTGGCGGTCCTGCCGGCCGGGCATCCGCTCACCGTCCGGGACCACGTACACATGGCCGACATCGCCGGGCTGCCGGGCCTGCCGCTGCCGCGCTGGCCCAACCCCGACGGCACCTACGCACCCGGACCCGGCCCCCAAGTCCGCGACCACGCACAGTTGTTGCAGCTCGTCGCGCTCGGCCGGGCTTGCGCGGTCTCGCCGGAGTCGTGCCGAGTCCAACTGCACGGTGGCCTCGCCGCCGTGCCCGTGCTGGACGCGCCGAAAGTCACCACGGTGATCGCCTGGCCACCGCACAGCCGGTCCAGGGCCGTCGCCGACCTCGTCCGGACGGCGACACGTCTCCCGTAGTTCCCACATGCCCGGCCGGGTTCCACCTGTGGTGGCCCGGTTCATCGTGCTCGTCAGGTGGCTCCCCGGGTCCCTCGGGTCCATCGGTACGCGCGCGCCTTGGTGTCAGCTGTCACGCTTCGGCGCCACCTGCGGAGCCTCCCCGGTGGTGCCGTAGCATCCGGATGGCACAACGCACACCTGTCAGCGGGGGAGAGTACTGCACTTGTTCAAGAGATCGACGGCCGTGCCGTCCGGGGCGGCCGGACGGGCGGCCTGCGCGGCCGTGTTGATGGTGTCGGGCGCCCTGGTGCTCGGCTCGTGCTCGTCCGTGGGGTCGCCGGGCGGAGGATCGGGAACACCGAGCGTGCCCACACGTGTCGAGTCCCGGGAGGAGGCGCTGGCCCGGACGGATCGGGTCCAGGACCACGTGCGCGAGCTGACGGGCCTTGAGCGCGATCCGTGGAGCAAGCTCGTCGGCTACTACAGGTGCCAGGGGCGGGGGTTGGGTGTGGCCGATGAGGGCGAGGCCTATCAGCTCAGCTCCGGGGTCCTGTTGAAGGCCGAGGACGACAAGCGCCCAGAGGTGCTGCGGGCGCTGCGGGAGAAGCTCGCCGGCGAGGGCTTCAAGATCACCTCGTTGGCGTCCGGTTCGGACGCTCAGTCCACCGCGCCCACCTGGGAGTTCGATGCCGTCCACGAGCCCGACGGCTACACCGTTTCGGCGGGTGCGTCGAAGCCCGGCCAGGGTGTGAGTGTGATGGTCGTCCTGCCCTGCCAGGCCCCGCCCACCGGCGCGGCTTCGCCCACTCCGACGGCCACCGGCTGAGGCCGGCGCGGCGGGTGCGTCAACTGCGTTACTGGATACGGTAGTTGACGCCGGCCCCGGCGTGTATTCGGCGCCCGACGGGGCGACGGGGCGCTGGGATGCCCCGGCGTGGGTGCGCCGGGGCATCCGGTCAGGCGTCGGTGCGGCTCGCCGCGGTCAGCGGGGCGTACAGCTCGGGGCGGCGGGTGCGCAGGAGGCCGAACTCCCGCCAGTCCCGGCACTGGTCGAGGTCGAGGTCGGCGACCAGGACGGCGGGCCGGTCGCGCGGGGCGCGGAGCAGGATCCGGCCGTACGGGTCGGAGATGAACGACGAGCCGTAGAAGGTGGACCGGCCCTCCGTCCCGATCCGGTTGGGCACGATCATGAACAGCGCGTTGGCGAGGCCGTTGGCGCTGATGGCGTGCTCCCACATGGGCCGGGTGTCGAAGTCCGGGAGGTCCACCTCGGAGCCGATGGCGGTGGGGTGGACGAGGACCTCGGCGCCGCCGAGCGCGTAGGCGCGGGCGAGCTCGGGGAACCACTCGTCCCAGCAGGTGGGGAAGCCGAAGGCGGCGCCCTGGTGGGTCAGGACGGGGAACCCGCTGTCGCCGGGGCGGAAGCACAGGTCCTCGCGGTAGCCGGGGAAGGCCGGGATGTGGTTCTTCCGCGTCCGGGCGACGAGGGTGCCGTCGCGGTCCACGCAGATGGCCGTGTTGTAGCCGAGGCCGCCGTCCTCGGCGCGCTCGTAGAGGGAGGCGTGGACGCTGATGCCCAGTTCCGCGGCGAGTTCGGCGGCGAGGCGGGTGGTGGGCCCGGTTTCGACGTCCTCCAGGTAGCGGGCGGCGCCCTCCGCCATCGGGTCGTCGGTGTTGCAGAAGTAGGGGCTGCGGGTCAGCTCGGGCAGGCACACCATCGTCGCGCCCTGCTCGGCGGCGAGTGCCACGCCCTCGCGCAGCCGGTCGTCGTGCTCGGTCGGGTCGGCGTACCAGCGCATCTGCACGAGTCCGACGCGCAGCGGTGCGCGTTCGGCCGGCCTGGTGCGGCCGGGGGAGCCGAGCGGGGAGCCGAAGGAGGTGAGGACGGCGTACGAGGTCACGGGCGGACCGCCCTCGACTGCCGGCGGGGCGTCCGGCAGGTGCGGGAGGCGGGGCCTCCGGCGGCCGTGCGGCCGGTGGTGGTGGACGTGGTCATGGGTGTCCTACCTTTCAGGGGTGGTTGCTCTGGTCATTCGTAAGATCGGAGCGCCCGGGGGCTCCGGGTATGGCTGTCATCGGGGCGCCGTAGGGATGGCTCAAGGAACTTGGCCGCCCGGAGCCCCGCGACGACTCGACCGCCAATTGGGAGATGCGACTCCGATCGCTGCGTAGGACAACGTCGGCGAGGTCGTCTGCGGGATCGATGAACGACGAGCTGGCGGAGGGGAACGTGCCCGAGATCTGGGCCGGAGTGGACATCGGCAAGACACACCACCACTGCGTGGTGATCAATACGGACGGCAAGCGTCTGCTGTCCCGCCGGGTCGCGAACGACGAGAGTGAACTGGTCGCCCTGATCAGCGATGTCCTGGAGATATCCGCCGACGCGCTGTGGGCTGTGGACCTCAACCACGGCGGTGCCGCGCTGCTGATCGGGCTGCTGGTCAGCCATGGCCAGCCGGTCGCCTACCTCACCGGCCTGGCGGTCCACCGGGCCTCGGCCACCTACAAGGGCGGCGAGGGAAAGACCGACGCGAAGGACGCCTTCGTCATCGCCGACCAGGCCCGCGTCCGCCGCGATCTGGGCCTGCTGCGACCGGGCGACGAGATCGCCGTCGACCTGCGCACCCTGACCAACCGCCGTCTGGACACGGTCTTCGACCGCACACGGCAGATCAACCGGCTCCGCGCCCAACTGCTGGAGATCTTCCCCGCGTTGGAGCGATCCCTTGAGCTGACGAACCGGGGGCCGGTGATACTGCTGACCGGCTACCAGACCCCGGCCGCGATCCGTCGGGCAGGCACGAGCCGAATCGAGACGTGGCTGAAGAACCGCAAGGTCCGTGGCGCCTCCGCACTGGCGAAGACGGCGGTGGAGGCCGCTCAGGCCCAGCAGAGCGCGCTGCCCGGAGAGAAGCTGGCCGCTGCCATGGTGGTCCGCCTCGCGAAGGGGGTGATGGCCCTTGATGAGGAGATCGCCGAGCTCGACGCCCTGATCGAGGCCAAGTTTCGCGAGCATCCTCACGCCGAGGTGATCCGCAGCCTGCCCGGCATGGGTGCCAAGCTCGGCGCCGAGTTCCTTGCCGCGACCGGTGGCGACATGGACGCCTTCGGCAGCCCCGACCGCCTGGCCGGGTTCGCCGGCCTGGCCCCCAGACCACGTGACTCCGGCCGTGTCAGCGGCAACCTGCGGCGCCCCCGGCGCTACCATCGCGGTCTGCTGAGAACCATGTACCTGTCGGCCATGGTGAGCCTCCAGTGTTGCCCTGTCTCGAAGGCGTTCTACGACCGGAAGCGGAGCGAGGGCAAGGGCCACAAGCAGGCCCTGCTGGCCCTCGCCCGCCGACGCCTCAACGTCCTGTGGGCAATGATCCGTGACGGAGAGTGCTTTCATACTTCACCTCCCGTCACGGGAGCGGCTTGACAACACGATTGGGAAGTTCCTTCTGTTCTCTGGTGCTGGCGCGACCCTGCGGCATAACTGAAAGTTCAGTCAGCTTTGCTGGCGTGATGAAGAATGTAGCCATGCCGGAACGTTCCGGCAAGGGGTGAGGGCCAGCGAAGGAACAGCACGTGCCGCCGGAGGGCGGGGTGGGTCCTGCCCCGGCACCTCCGGCGGGCGGGCGGTCAGGCTCCGGCGGAGACGGCTTCGGGCGCCACAGCGGCCTTCGCGGTGAGGGTGCGGCTGTAGCGGCGCAGGAGGAGGGCGGCGGTGGTGGCGAGGCCGATGAGCAGCCCGAACCAGAGGCCGCGGATGTCGCCGCCGAGGGGGTAGGCGAGGAGCCAGGCACAGGGCAGGCCGACGGCCCAGTAGCCGATGAGGGTGATGCGGAAGCCGCTCTTGGTGTCGTCGAGGCCGCGGAGCAGTCCGACGCCGATGTTCTGGGCGCAGTCGAAGAGCTGCAGGACGGCCACCAGGACGAGGAGGCTGGTCGCGATGGTCAGGCCCTGCTGGTCGGCGGGCGAGTCCGGGTCGAAGTAGGGGCGCAGGACGAGGTCCGGGACGGTGAGGTAGACGATGCCGACGAGGGTGGTGACGACGGCGCCGCAGGCGAGTGCGGTGTTCTTGATCCGGCGGGCGGCCGCGTGCTCGCCGAGGGCGAGTTCGCGGCTGACGTTGATGGAGGCCGCGTGGGAGAGGCCGACGGCGACCTGGAAGACGATGTAGACGAGCTGGTTGACCGCGGTGTGGGCGGCGAGCGCCGCCGGGCCGAAGCTGCCGGCGAGCAGGGCGGTGACGGAGAAGAACCCGGCCTCGGAGCCGTAGGTGGCCGCGATGGGGGTGCCCAGGCCGAGCAGGCGGCGGACGGTTGCCGGATCGGCGCGCCAGAAGTCGAGGCTGAGCAGGGGGGCGAGGTGCGGGTCGCGGCGGGCGGAGGCGTAGAGGGCGAGGAAGGACAGCAGGTGGACGCTGCTGGTGGCGACGCCGATGCCGGTGAGGCCGAGCCGGGGCAGGCCCCAGGTGCCGTGGATGAAGGCCCAGTTGAGGGCGGCGTTGACGGCGACGGAGGCGAGGGTGATCTGCAGCAGGGCCTGGGGGCGGCGCATGCCGACGGTGAACTGGCGGACGGCCTGGAACCAGAGGCAGGGCACGAGGCCGGGGGCGAGGGCGGCGAGCATGCCCTGGGCGCGGTGGGCGACGGTGGCGTCCTGGCCGAGCCAGGTGGCGGCCTGGCCGATGAGGACCATCAGGACGGCGCCGGCCAGGCCGGCGAGGGTGGCGACGGCCATCGCGGCCCGCACCAGGCCCCGGACCTCGTGGTCGGCGCCGGTGGCCGGTTCGGCGCCGGTGGCCGGTTCGCTGGCGGCGCCGGTCTCCTCGGCGCCGCGCTCGGCGCGGGCCGCTGCCGCTGCCACCTGGTTGCCGACGGAGGTGACCAGCCCGACGCCCATGGTGCGGAGCTGGTTGAAGATCACCAGGGCGAGGCCGCCGGCGGCCAGCGCCTCGGTGCCCAGGACGCCCATCATGATCGTGTCGGTGGTGGTGAGGGCGACCTGGGCGAGCTGGGTGAGGGCGAGCGGGACGGCGAGGGCGGTGAGGGCGCGGCTGTCGCGCGCCAGGGTGGTCAGCTGCTGCATGGTGGGTGTCAGTCTCTCAATGTCACGTCTCTGGATGTCACGTCTCTGGATGTCAGGGCCTGCGGAGTTTGGCGAGGGACTCGTCGATCTCGGCCTCGACGGCCTCGTCGATGAGGTTGCGGGCGGTCATCCAGTCGTCGTTGAAGACGGTATCCATGTACTTCTCGCCGCCGTCGTTGATGAACGCGACCATGACGGCGTCCGGCGGAAGAGCCGTCAGGCGGGCCAGGGCGTCGTGGACGACGCCGCCGGCGGAGCCGCCGATGAGCAGGCCGGTGCGGCGGGCGACGACGCGGGCGGTGGCGAAGGCCTCGACGTCGCCGACCTTGACGCCCTCGTCGATGAGGTCGTAGTCGACGAGCAGGCCGATGGTGGCGCCTTCGGGGGTGCCGGTGCCGGACTGGTAGTAGTCGTGGGCGGGCGGGCCGAAGGCGATGGAGCCCTTCGGCTCGACACCGACGACCGAGACACCGGGCACGTGCTTCCTGAGCTCGCGGGCGGTGCCGCACAGGCCGCCGCCGGTGCCGACCGCGCCGATCAGCACGTCGACCCGGTTGTCGAGGGCCTGGGCGATCTCCCGGCCGACCGCGAAGTAACCCACCGCGTTGCTGGGGTTGTTGTGCTGCTCGGTGAAGAACGTGTTGTCCTTGCCGCGGGCCATCTCCTCGGCAAGTTCCTCACGGGCGGCGGTGTGGAGCTCCTCACCGTCGGTGTCGGCGTCGACGTACACGAGCTCGGTGCCCATCGCCTTCATGCCGCGCAGCTTGTCGGCGGCGGCGTGGTTGTCGACGACGGCGGTGAAGCGGTGGCCGCGCTCGGCGGCGACGACGGCCAGCCCGAGGCCGGTGTTGCCGGAGGTGGACTCGATGATGTGGCCGCCCTCGCGCAGCAGGCCGCGCTCCTCGGCGTCGAGGACCATCTGCCGGGCCATGCGGATCTTGGCGCTGCCGGTGGGGTTGAACATCTCCAGCTTCAGCAGGAGGCGGGCGCCGTTGTCGGCGCGGGCGAGCTCGAACAGCGGGGTGTAGCCGATGAGGTCGGTCATCCGGGTGACCACCGGGGGGCGGTGGAGGGCGTCGGTCATGGCGAGGAGCGCTTTCTCGGGAGCGGTGCGGTGTCGGGTCACAGGGCCGGGCGGCGGTCGAGACGCCAGCGCAGCCGGCCGTTCTCGTGGTGGATGACGACCTTGGCCGGCAGGGGGAGGTCGTGGAAGGGGGACTCGTTCGAGTCCATCTGGTAGCCGGCGGTGTTGGGATAGACGAGCAGGTCGCCGACCCGGGGGCGGCGGGGGAAGGCGATCTTGCGCCAGGTGAGCAGGTCGGAGTCGAGGCAGCTGGCCCCGCCCACGCACGCCCGGTACTCCGCGGCGTCCTGGTCGGGGTGCGGGGTGAGGAGCAGGGGGTCGGGCAGGTACTCGCTGTTGAACCACTGCTCGGACAGGCTCAGACTGCTGCCGTCGACGGTGACGATCCCGTACCCGGGGCGGTCCTTGACGCCCTGGACGGCGAACACCGAGGATCCGGCCCCGGCCAGCAGGGCGCGTCCGGGTTCCAGCAGCAGCATCACGCCCGCCTCCCGCAGCCGCCCGGCCAGCGGGTCACCCGTGCCGTGGGGGCGGGCGGCGAGGATGGCCCGCAGGGCGTCGGCTCCGGCGACGGGCGAGTGGTAGGGGTAGAAGTCGTCCGTGCTGAAGGACTTGCGGGCGTGGTAGTCGTCGGGGCCCTGTTCGGCGAGGAAGGTGTGCCAGGCCTCGGCGGGCACGTAGTCGACGGCGAAGCCGCCGCCGATGCTGATCCGGTCGGCCTGCAGCCCCAGGAGCCGTGCCTTGAGGCAGAGTTCGACGAGTTCTCCGGCGAGGTCGGTGCGGGGCTGCACGTCGTAGCCGGACAGGTGGAAGCTGAAGCCCTCCATCCGGACCCGCTCCTTCGCCGCGGCGCAGCGTAGCAGCGCGGTGTCGAGCTGGTCGTCGGTGAGGCCGAAGCGGCTCCCGGTTCGGGTGGGTGGGAAGCGGCGTAGCAGGATGCGGACGGGTCGGGGGACGTCCAGGTGCAGGACGCGGCTCAGTTCGTCGAGGGAGTCGACGGCTATCAGTGCGCCTTGGAGGGCCGCGACGCGCAGCAGCGGCTCGGCTTTGGCGGGACCGGTGACGACGAGGTCCTCGCCGCGCACACCGTGGCCGAGGGCTTCGCGCAGCTCGCCGTGGCTGGCGACGTCCACGCCGGCTCCCGCGTGGGCGCAGCGTTCGACGAACGCGGCGGCCTTGTTGGCCTTCTTCGCGAAGTACACCGTGCCCTCCACCTCCGCCTCGTCGAGCGCGGCCCGGAAGGCTGCGAGGTTGGCGTCGAAGCGTTCGGGCAGCACGAAGTGGAACGGTCCGCCGAAGGCGTGGGAGAGGTCGTGCAGGAGGTCTCCGGCCGCGATCCTGTCGTGGAGGGGATCGGGGTGGGCGGGAAGGGTCAGCGCCACAGCGCGACCTCGGTGCCGAGGTTCTGGTCGGCGGCGAGCTGGGCGAAGCGGTGGCCCAGCGCGATGTCGGTGACGACCAGGCCGCTGTTGTAGGCGAAGATCCGCTGGCCGGGTGCGGTACGGGCCTGGGAGGCGCCGGAGATGGCGGCGGGCAGCTCCAGGTCGACGGCGGGCAGGTTGCCGTCGGCGTCGGCCATGTCGGTGCCGGTGACGCGCATCTGGGCCTCGCTGGTGGCGATCACGCGGTCGGCTCGGTGCAGCGTGGACGGGGCGAGGCCGTGGCCGACGAGGATCGCGGTCGCGCCGGGCTTCAGCCAGTCGGCCTCGACGGCGGCGGAGGTGTGAGCGCCGGCGGTGGCGACGATGACGTCCGCGTCGTGCGCGGCGCGCTCGAGGTCGGTGACCAACTCCAGCTCGCGACCGGGGAAGTGGCGTTCCAGCTCCTGGCGGACGGCGGCTATGCCGTCGGGGTGGGTGCCGGCCAGCAGCAGCCGCTCCAGCTTCGGCAGTGTGGTGAGCAGGAACGGCAGCGCGAGGCGGCCCTGCGTGCCCGTGCCGATCACCAGCGCCGTGGAGGCGTCGGGGGAGGCGCACTCGCGGGCCAGCAGGGCGGAGACGGCCGGTGTGCGGAGCGAGCCGATGCGCGAGCAGTCCATCATGGCGACCGGTAGGCCGGTGACGTCGTCGTAGACGGTCAGCGTCGTGTAGTAGTGCTGCTCCTCGCGGCCCTTGTCGAGGCCGTGCTTGTACGAGGTCTTGATGGCGACGACGTTGCGCGCTCCGTCGCGGCCGAGCATGGCGTAGGAGACGGAGTGTCCGTCGGCGGGCTTGACGGTGAGTTTGCGCGGGTTGTCGGACTGGCCCGCGGCCAGGGTGCGGTAGGCCTGTTCGACGGTGTCGACGACGTCGGTCAGGGTGATGTCCAGGCCGGCGAGGTCGCTGGTGGAGAGTACGCGCAGGGTGGTGTCGTCCCGGTCCACGGGGGTGCCCTTTCGGATGGGTGAGGCGGCATCTGGAAGGCGGTAAGTCGGTATGGCAGGAGAGCAGGAGAGCAGGAGAGCAGGAAGGCAGGTCAGGCGGTGAGCGCGGCCTGGCCGTAGCCGTGTTCGTCGTGTTCGGCGACCGGGCGGGTGGGGCGGCCCTCGACGCGCACGGAGGCGCGCTTGAGCCAGCGGTCGGTGCCGTCGTAGCGCGCCCGGAAGGGGACGCGGCCGTGGACGACGATGTCGTTGTCGACGACCAGCACGTCGCCCGGCTCCAGGCTCACCGCCACCGAGACGCGGGCGAGTTCGTCCTCCAGGCGCCGGTAGGCCGCGCGCCAGGTCTCGTCGGCGTCCTCGACCGGCGTGTAGGCGGGGTCGAAGCGCATGGTCAGGCCTTCGGGTGCCGAGAAGAGGGTGGGCACCGGTGCGGGTCGGCCGGCGAACTGCTGGGCCTGCTCGTAGGCGTCGTCGGGCAGGATCGGCACGATCGGACGCTTGAGCTGGGCGACGTCCTCGTCGGCGAGGTCGGTGAGGCGGATGCTGGCCGCGGTGGTGGCGATGTTGTCGTGGTTGCGCATGCAGCACAGCAGGAGCAGGTGGGCGCGGCCGGGGTGGAAGGCGTCCTCGGTGTGCGGGGTGAGCAGGACGGAGCTGGAGGCGCCGGTCTGCTCGCTCTCGTGGCCGGGGGAGGGGACGATGTTGTGTACGAACCGGCCTTCCTGCTGGCCGTCCCAGGCGATCGGGGTCCCCATCAGCGTGGAGACGAGCAGCAGCACGACGTCCCACAGCGCGCCCGCGTCCCCGACGGTCGACCAGTGGCCGGGTGTCGGGCCGAGCTCCGTGTCGTCCGGGTGCAGTCCGCGCAGCACGAACAGGCCGTCGGCGGTGTCCACGGGCCGCAGCGCGTGCCGGAGTTCGCGGCTGAGCTGGGCGCACATCACGGGCAGGTCGGCCAGCAGGCGGGGGCTGGTGGCGGAGCCGTGGAAGTCCAGCAGCTTGGCGGCGGTGGCGGTCAGTTCCGCGGTGGCGGCGGTGTCGAGACGGCGTACCGGGGCAGGGCAGGTGGGCACGGCGGGGCCTTCCGTGGGCAGGGGTGGGGAGAGGTGTTGCGGGCACGCGGCATCACCGCGCCGGTGCGGGACGGCGGGCGGGAGCAGCGCGTGAGGCGTGGGGTCCGGGTCGGCTCGGACGGCCGGACGACAGGAAACGTAACAACGACTTCGAGGTAAGGCAAGCCTTACCCGATCGGATGTCTACATTTACGTAGTCTCAGTTCGGGGTGGCGGCGCATGCGCCGCGCGGGGGCAACTCCGCTGCTCGGATTGCTGTTTGCGGCAGGGGGGCGCACGTCCGGTGGGCCGGTGCGCTCCGTCGGGCGGCTTGCGACCCGTCTCAAACTTAGGGTAGGTAAGCCTAAGCAAATCGAGCTCAACCCGAATCGAGGAACGAACGTGGGCGTCACCAGACGAGAGCTGCTGTGGGCCGGTGCCGGTATCGGGGCGGCCGGTGCGCTCGCCGCCTGCGGCAGTGGCGCGGGCGGATCCAAGGACGCCGCGTCCGCGGGCGCGGTGTCCTCGCAGCCCCGCGCCGGGGGGACGCTGAAGGTCGGTGCTCTCGGCAAGGCCTCCGCGATCACCCGTGACCCGCACGGCACGCAGGCCAACGAGAGCGACTACCTGATCATCAGTCTGCTCTACGACACGCTGGCCGTTCCCGGATCCACCGCCAACACCGTCCCGCGCCTGGCCTCCTGGAAGCCGTCGGAGGACCTGAAGACCTGGCGCTTCACGATCGCCGACGGCGCGACGTTCCACGACGGCACCCCGGTCACCGCCGCCGACGTGGTCTGGTCGCTGCAGCGCCTGCGCAACACCCCGGCGGGCAAGAGCCGGCTGCCCGGCATCCAGCCCGAGGGCATCAGGGCCGAGGACGCGAAGACCGTCGTCCTAGTCTCCGACTACCCCAACGCGGATCTGCCGCTGCTGACCCGTCTGACCACCTTCGTCCTGAAGAAGGACACCAAGGACGACGCGATCGCCGGCGCCCCCGGCACCGGCCCGTTCAAGCTCGACTGGTACCGCGACGGCAACGCCCGGCTGGTGCGCAACGACAACTGGTACGGCGGCAAGGTGCTGCTCGACGCCGTCGAGGTGCGCCTGTTCGAGAGCCCGCAGGCCATGGCCAACGCCCTGCTCGCCGGGCAGATCGACCTCGCCTCCAACGTCGGCGCCGTCGCCGCCCGCACCGCCGAGGCCCGCAAGGACGTCCAGATCCTGCGCCGCCCCAACGACATGGCGATGCCCGTCGTCATGCGCACCGCCGACGGCCCGTTCGCCGACGCACGGGTGCGCGAGGCCCTGAAGCTGGCGGTCGACCGCGACGCCATGGTCAAGCAGGTCCTCTCCGGCTACGGCAGCGTCGCCAACGACATCCTCGGCACCGGCGACCCGGCCTTCGCCAAGGACATACCGCAGCGGGGGCGCGACCTCGCCAAGGCCAAGCAGCTGCTCTCCGACGCCGGGTTCGACACCTCCCGGACCTACGACCTGATCACCACCGAGGACGTCTCCGGCCTCGCCGAGTCCGCGACCCTGTTCGCCACCCAGGTCCGCGAGGCCGGCGTGAAGATCAACGTCGTGAAGCAGGACTCCAAGGTCTTCTGGGACGCCACCTGGCTCAAGGCGCCGCTCTACACGACGTACTGGGGCACCAACGACTCGGTCGTCTTCTTCGCCTCCAAGACGATGCTCTCCGACGCCGGCCAGAACGAGTCCGCCTTCAAGGACCCCGCGTTCGACGAGGCCTACCGCACGGCCATGGGCACCGCCGACGCCGCCGCGCGCGACAAACTGCTGCACCGGCTCCAGGAGATCGAGTTCGCCGAGTCCGGCTACCTGCTGTGGGGCATGGCCGACGGCATCGACCTCGCCGGAGCCGCCGTGCGCGACCTGCCCAGGCTTCCCGGCTACGGCCGCGTCCAGCTCGACAAGACCTGGCTGGCGCGTTGACCACGCTCCAGCCGGCCGGCGCCCGCGCGCCGCAGGGCACCCCGGCCCGCATCCTCCCCGGTGCGGGCCGGGGTGCCCGGCAGGCGGCCCGGCGCCTGGCCCTGCTCGTCGTCCTGCTCGCCGGCGTCTTCGCCGCCGTCGAGCTGCTCCCGGGCGACGCCGCCGGCGCGACCGCCGAGCGCGGGGTCACCGCCGCCGACCTCGCCGCCCGCCGCAGCGCCCTCGGGCTCGACCGCCCGGTGGCCGAACGCTTCTGGGACTGGATGACCGGCCTGCCCACCGGCGACCTCGGCGTCACCGCGCGCGGCCAGCACGTCACCGACATCCTCGCCGGCCCCTTCCCCAACACCCTGCTCCTGGGCACCCTCGCCCTCGCCCTGAGCACCATCGGCGCCCTCGCGCTCGGGAGCCGGGCCGCCCTGCGCCCCGGCGGACGCGCCGACCGCGCCATCGACGCCGCCTCCACCGCCGCGTTCGCCCTCCCGGAGTTCGTCGTCTCCGTCGCCCTCCTGCTCCTGCTGTCCCAGTGGACCGGCTGGCTGCCCGCCGTCACCCTCACCGGCCCCGACGGAGCCCCCGAGTCCTGGACCATGCTCGTCCTGCCGGTGCTCTCGCTGGCCGTCCCCCAGATCGGCTGGAACACCCGCATCGTGCGCGGCGCGCTCGCCGACCAGGCCGCGCTGCCGCACGTCCAGGCCGCCGTCCTCGACGGCCTCGCGCGCCGACGCATCCTCAGCCACCACATGCTCCCCGGTGCCCTGTCCGCCATCGCCGTCGGCATCGCGACCTCCGCCGGCATGCTGCTGGGCGGCACCGTCGTCGTCGAGACCCTCTTCAACTACCCCGGCATCGGCGCCGTCCTGGCCGGGGCCATCGCCGACCGTGACACCCCGCTCGTCGCCGGAGTCGTGGCCGCGGCCGGCGCCGCCATCAGCCTGCTCCTGCTGCTGGCCGACCTCGTCCGCACCACCGCCCTCGGAGAGGAGCGCCGATGACCGCCGATGCCCCGACCGCAGCGGCCCCCGCGCCCGCCACCCGGCGAAGCAGGCACGTGCTCGTCCGCGCCGTCCCCGCGCTCCTGCTCGTCCTCCTCGCCCTCGCCGGACCGCTCCTCGCCCCTCACCCCATCGACACCCCCGTCACCTTCCCCTACGCCGAAGCCGGCGGCGACGCGCCGCTCGGCGGTGACCAGCTCGGCCGCGACGTCCTCAGCCGCCTGCTGACCGGCGGCGCACCCCTGATCGCCACGGCCGTGGCCATCGCCCTGGTCGTCACGGCGGCGGCCACCGTCCTCGGCATCCTCGCCGTCCTGCGGCCCCGGCTCGGCCGGTGGATCGAACGCGCCGCCGACCTGACGATCCTCCTGCCCTCCGTCCTCGCCATCATGCTCATCGCCCTGGCCTGGCCCGCCGGGGGACGCCTGGCCGTCGCAGCCGCCGCCACCCTCCTGGGCATTCCCTACGCCGTGCGCATCGTCGCCGCGGCAGCCGCCCCCATCGCCGCCACCGGCTACGTCGAGGCCGCGGCCGTCGGCGGCGAACGCCTGTGGCACCTGACGGTCCGCGAGGTCCTGCCCAACCTGCGCTCCACCCTCCTCGCCCTGTTCGGCCTGCGCTTCGTCGAAGGCGTCTACATCGTCTCGGTCGCCGCCTTCCTCCAGCTCGGCCCCCAACCCCCGGAAGCCGACTGGGCGTTGATGATCCGCGAGAACGCCGCCGGGATCACCCTCAACCCCTGGGCGGTCGGCGCGCCGTGCCTGGCCATCGGGCTGCTCGCCATCAGCGTCAACCTCGCCGCCGAAGCCCTCGCCCCCGCCCGGCCGACCCCGGAGACCCCGCTGTGAGCACCACCGCCCCCGCCGCCCGCGCCACGGGCCTGTCCATCACCCTCGCGGACACGCCCCTGCTCACCGACGCCACCCTCACCCTCACCCCGGGCCGCATCACCGCCGTCACCGGCCCCTCCGGCGCCGGCAAGACCACCCTCCTGCGCGCCCTGGTCGGAGCCCTCCCACCAGGCGCCCGCGTCACCACCGGCACCCTCGACGTCCTCGGCCACGACATCCTCGCCCTCCCGCCCGAGGACCTGCGCCGCCTTCGCCGCCACAAGCTCGCCTTCGTCGGCCAGGACCCGGGCTCAGACCTCAACCCGCGCATGCGCGTCGACCGCCTCCTGACCGAGACGGCCGCCGACCGCCGCCGAACCTCCGTACCCGACCTGCTGCGCGCCGTCCGCCTGCCGGTCGGTGAGCGCCTCGAACACCGCCGCCCCGCAGGCCTGTCCGGCGGCCAGCAGCGGCGTGTCGCCCTTGCCCGCGCCCTCGCCCGACGGCCCGAGATCCTCCTCCTCGACGAACCCACCGCCGGCCTCGACCCGGCCCTGCGCGACGACATCGCCGACCTGCTGCGCGAGATCGCCGACTCCGACGGCCTCGCCATCGCCCTCACCAGCCACGACCCCGACTTCGTCGCCCGCTGCGCCGACGACGTTCTGGCCCTGTGGCCCGACCGCCTTGCCGCGGCCCCGGCTGCGGTTGGGGCTGTGGCTGTGGCTGGGGCTGGGACTGTGGCCGGGGTTGTGCCGGCAACGGCCGTGCAGGCCGCACGCGTTCGTACCAGGGCCGCCTCCGGAATGCCGCCCGTCGTGGAGGTGAAGGCGCTCAGCGCCGGCATCGGCACGGTCCGCACCCGTCACCGCGTCTTCGCCGCCGTCGACCTCGCCCTGATGCCCGGCACGCTGACCGGGATCACCGGCCCGTCCGGATGCGGCAAGAGCACGCTGCTGCGCACCCTGGCCGGCCTTCACCGGCCCGAGTCCGGCAGCGTCATCCTCCACGGCGAACACCTGGCCCCGTCCTACCGGCGCCGCAGCCGCGACCAGCGCCGCCGCATCCAGCTCGTCCCCCAGAACCCCCTCGGCGCCCTCAACCCGGCCCACACCGTCGGTGCCACCCTCACCCGGCCGCTGAAGCTGCACTTCGGTCTTCCCGCCGCCCGGTGCGAGGAGCGCGTCGCCGAACTGCTCACCGCCGTCGGCCTGCCCCCGCACTACGCGACCCGCCACCCCCACGAACTCTCCGGCGGCCAACGCCAGCGCGTCTCCCTCGCCCGCGCCCTGGCCGCCGAACCCGACGTCCTGCTCTGCGACGAGGTCACCTCCGCCCTCGACACCGACACCGCTGCCGCACTCATGGACCTCCTCGACGACCTGCGCACCAGCCGGGGCCTGGCGGTGGTCCTCGTCAGCCATGACCTCCCCCTCGTCACCGGCCACGCCGACCACGTCCTGCCTCTCGCGGGCCCCCGCCCCGCACCGCTCACCGCGCAGCAGCCCGCCGGCGTCCGCTGACTCCTACTCGGAGATCCACCGTCGGCGCTGTCCGCCGGTGAGCACCCAGCCGGGGCCCGAGGGCGAGGGCGAGGGCGAGGGCGTGCGGCGTCCCGCGCCGCGGGCGGCCGCCGTGCACACCCGCCGCAGCAGGGAGTTGAGTTCGGCGCGCTGGCCCTTCGTCAACGAGCTGAGCAGGTCGCCTTGTACGGCGGATGCGTCGTCGTGCAGCACGTCCAGCGCTGCCTGCCCGGCCGGGGTGATCGTCAGCACCTCCTGCCGCCCGCCGATCTGGACGACCATGGAGTGCACCAGGCCTGCCGACAGGAGGTCGTCCAGTGCCTGGGCGGAGTCGGCCCCGGTTGCGGCGGTTGCGGTTGCGGCGGCGTGCTCGGTGAGGTCGCGGCGCCCGTGCGGCCCCAGCTGGGCGAGTGCGGACAGCAGCGCCTGATGGGCCGGGCCCATTCCCCTCGCGTCGAGCCGGTCGGCCAGCAGCCGGTCGACCGCCCTGCCGGCCGTCGACAGGAGGTAGACGGTCTGTTCGAAGGGGCTCGTCGAGCCCGTCCTCCCGTCGTACACGCCAGGTCCCATCGTCCGGTGGCCGCCGTGTTCTCGGACCGGGGCCATGGTGGCGGCACCCGCGTGGGGATGCCGAGCCCGGAGGCCGGAGTGAACGCGGCCTCTGATCGCCGGCGGGCGGGCGGCTGCGCCAAGACCCGCACGGGTAAGCCGAGCCTCACCATACCCGGACCCGCACGGTTGGTCTACATCGATGTCGTCAGACCGGGCCGTGAGCCCTCAGGGTCCGGGCCGCGTACTCGACATACTCGTGCAGCCCGTAGGCCAAGGCCACGCCGAGCAGGGCCGCGACCGTGACGGCGGCGACCAGGGCGACGGCGGCGTGCGCCCTGCGGCCGGTCGGGCGGGCGGGTGCGGGGCCCAGGAGGGCCTGGACGCGCTGGGGCACGGGGCCGGTGTTCACGGACAGCAGGGGCCCGGCGGTTCGGCGGGCGGACGGCGATCCGGCCAGGGCCGCCCGGGCGATGGCGGTCGCGGCGGTGCGCCGGTCGGCGACCGCGGCGGCGGCCTGCTCGTCGGCCCAGCGTTCCAGGTGGTAGTCGAGGTCGGCCCGCAGCCGGGCCAGCGCCGGGTGTACGGCGGCGGCGAGGTCGACGGCGGCGGACAGCAGGTGGTGGCGCCCGCGCAGGTGGGCGCGCTCGTGGGCGAGGAGCACCGCGCGCTCCGCCGGGCCCAGCGCGCTCAGCATGCCGGCCGAGACGACGACGCGGCCGGGGCGCCCCCGGTGGCCGGGCAGGGCGAAGGCCTCGGCGTCCTTGCCCGCGACCACGAGCAGGTCGCCGTCGCTCGTCGCATCAGCGGTCAGGCCCCAGGCGCGGGCGAGGAGCACGCGGTGCCCGCGCCACCGCAGCGTCAGCCGTACGGCCTGGACGGCCAGCGCGGCCCCGGCAGCGCAGGACACCGGCACCACGGCCGGCCACCGGGCGACGACGCCGGACAGCGGCAGGTGCTCCAGGCCTGCCAGGAACGGGACGTGGAACAGCCCGGCGAGTGCCGCGACGGTGCCGCCCGCCAGCAGGACGGCCGCGCCCGTGAGTACGAGCGAGGCCTCGCGCGGAGGGAGCAGCAGGGCCAAGCGGCGTGCGGCGGGCGCCGCGGCCCAGGGGAGCAGCAGGGCCAGGGCGACGACCGTCAGGATCAGGCCCATGCGTCGTCCTCGGGCCCGGGCCTGCCGGAGTCCGCCGCGGTCGCGGCCCTGGCCCCGGTCTGGGCCCCGGTCTGGGCCCCGGTCTGGGCCTCGGCCTCGGCCTCGGTCTGGGCATCGAGGAGCAGGCGGCGCAGCACGTCCTCGTCGTCCTCGGACAGGGAGGAGACGAACCGCTTCAGCACGAGGTCCCGCTGGGGTTCCTTCTCCAACTCCCGGCGCATGCGCCCGGCCGCCAGTCCGGCGGCGTCCTCCACCGGGGCGTAGGCGAAGGACCGCGCGGGGCGGCTGCGGACCAGGGTCCCCTTCTCGTGCAGGCGCGTGAGGATCGTCGTCACGGTGGTGCGGGCCAGCCCGTGGTCCAGCGCCTCCTTGACCTGCTGGGCGGTCAGCGGCTCGCCGGCCGCCCACAACACCGCCAGCACGTCCGCGACCAGTTCCCCGTGCGGACGCCTGGCGTCCCGACCGACCCTCACATCGTTCTCCCTGTCCCGACACTCCCGGAAGGCACACTCCCGGCAGGCGCACCTCCGGCGCCGACAGCGGTCGGCGGCCGAGGCCTGCCCGCGCCGGTATGGCGAAGATGGGCCCGGCCTGTGTTGCTTAGGTGTGCCTCAGCTAACTTTACGGGCTCGTGGCCCCGCGCTGCCGGGCGCCTGATTTGCGGACACCGTCCGGTCACGTGCCGCTCGGCGCGGTGGAAAGCCGATGGCGCAACGCGCGTGCGGGCCTCTGGACTTACTAGGACGTCCAACTATATGGTCGACGGCAGGTCCGCGGTGTCAGGGAAGCCGGTGTGAGTCCGGCACGGTCCCGCCACTGTGACCGGGGAGTTCGTCCTCGCAAATGAAGGCCACTGGCAGCCAGCCGGGAAGGCCTGGGGGCGTGCGGTGATCCGGGAGTCAGGATACCGGCCGCGGGTGTTCCGTGTTTTCCACGAGGATGGAGACGACACGCATGACTCCGGGCTGCTCCCGCTCCACTGCCGCTCCTGGTCGTCCCGTGCCCACGGCCGCCGGGGCCCCGACGCCCTGACGTTCCGTTCCGCCGCCGCACGCCCGTGTCGCGGGGCGCACCACCGTGCGCCCGCCGACCGGCGGCGGCCTCCGATCCTCCTCCTCTCCCCACCCCTGTCGAGAGAAGGAACCCGATGGTCCGAGAACTGACCCACTTCGTCGCCGGCAAGCCCACCGCCGGCACCTCCGGTCGCTTCGGCGACGTGTACGACCCCAACACCGGCCGGGTGCAGGCCCGGGTGCCGCTGGCGAGCCGGGCCGAGGTCGAGGCGGTGATCGCCGACGCCGCGCAGGCCCAGCCCGCATGGGCCGCGTGGAACCCGCAGCGGCGCGCCCGCGTCCTGCTGCGCTTCCTCCAACTCGTCGAGCAGGAGAAGGAGGAACTGGCCCGGCTGCTGTCCGCCGAGCACGGCAAGACCGTGGCCGACGCCCACGGGGACATCCAACGCGGCCTGGAGGTCGTGGAGTTCGCCGCCGGCATCCCGCACCTGCTGAAGGGCGAGTTCAGCGACAACGCGGGCACCGGCATCGACGTGTACTCGATGCGCCAGCCGCTCGGCGTGGTCGCGGGCATCACGCCGTTCAACTTCCCCGCGATGATCCCGCTCTGGAAGGCCGCACCCGCCATCGCCTGCGGCAACGCCTTCGTCCTCAAGCCCTCGGAGCGCGACCCCTCGGTGCCGCTGCGCCTCGCCGAGCTGTTCCTGGAGGCCGGGCTGCCGCCGGGCGTGCTGAACGTGGTCAACGGCGGCAAGGAGGCCGTCGACACCCTGCTGGAGGACCCGCGGGTGCAGGCGGTCGGGTTCGTCGGCTCCACACCGATCGCCCAGTACGTGTACGCCACCGCCGCCGCGCACGGGAAGCGGGCGCAGTGCTTCGGCGGCGCCAAGAACCACCTGGTCGTGATGCCGGACGCCGACCTCGACCAGGCCGCGGACGCGCTGATCGGCGCCGGCTACGGCTCGGCCGGCGAGCGCTGCATGGCGATCTCGGTGGCCGTCCCGGTGGGGGAGGAGACCGCCGACGCCCTGGTGGCCAAACTGGTCGAGCGGATCGCCGCGTTGAAGGTCGGGCGCTCGGACGACCCGGCGGCGGACTTCGGCCCGCTGGTCGGCGCCGACGCGCTGGAGCGGGTCCGCGGCTACCTGGACCTCGGGGTCGAGGAGGGCGCCGAACTCGTCGTCGACGGGCGGGACTTCCGGCTGGAGGGGCACGAGGACGGCTACTTCCTCGGCGCCTCGCTGTTCGACCGCGTCACGCCCGACATGCGGATCTACCGGGAGGAGATCTTCGGCCCCGTCCTGACCGTGCTCCGCGCCGCCGACTACGAGGAGGCGCTGCGCCTGCCCGGCGAGCACGAGTTCGGCAACGGCGTGGCCGTCTACACCCGGGACGGCGACACGGCGCGGGACTTCGCCCGCCGGGTGAACACCGGCATGGTCGGCGTCAACGTGCCGATCCCCGTGCCGGTCGCGTACCACACCTTCGGCGGCTGGAAGCGCTCCGGGTTCGGCGACCTCAACCAGCACGGGCCGGACTCGATCCGCTTCTACACCCGCACCCGGACCGTCACCTCGCGCTGGCCCTCCGGGGTCAAGGAGGGCGCGAGCTTCACCATCCCGACGATGGGCTGAGGGCGCCGTGCACGACCTCACAGAGGACCAGCTCGCCATCGCGGCGACCACCCGGGCCTTCGCCCGCGAACACCTGGCGCCGAACGCGGTCGCGTGGGACCAGGCCAAGCACTTCCCGGTGGACGTGCTGCGCAAGGCGGCGGACGTCGGCCTGGCCGGTGTCTACGTCCGCGAGGAGTCCGGCGGCTCCGGGCTCACCCGCGCCGACGGCGTGCTGGTGTTCGAGGCGCTGGCCACCGGCTGCCCGTCCATCGCCGCCTACCTGTCCATCCACAACATGGTCGCCTGGATGATCGACCGCTACGGCGACGACGCCCAGCGCGCCCGCTGGCTGCCGGGCCTCAGCGCCATGGCGACCCCCGCCAGCTACTGCCTCACCGAGCCCGGCGCGGGCTCGGACGCGGCGGCACTGACCACCCGAGCCCGCCGGGACGGGGCGCACTGGGTCCTCGACGGCGTCAAGCAGTTCATCTCGGGCGCAGGGGCTTCCCAGGTCTACCTGGTGATGGCCCGCACCGGCGGACCGGGGGCCGGCGGGGTGTCCGCGTTCGTCGTCGAACGCGACGACGCCGGCGTCTCGTTCGGGCCCGACGAGAAGAAGATGGGCTGGAACGCCCAGCCCACCCGCCAGGTGCGGCTGGACGGCGTCCGGCTCCCGGCCGACCGCCTCCTGGGAGCCGAGGGCGAGGGCTTCCGGATCGCCATGAACGGGCTGAACGGCGGCCGGCTCGGCATCGCCGCCTGCTCCCTCGGCGGAGCGCAGGACGCCCTGGAACGGGCCACCCGCTACCTGGCGGACCGCGAGGCGTTCGGCGCCCGGCTCCTGCACGCCCAGGCGCTGCAGTTCCGGCTCGCCGACATGGCCACGGAGCTGGAGGCGGCCAGGTCGCTGCTCTGGCGGGCCGCCTCGGCCCTGGACCGGGGGGACCCCAGAGCGCCGGAGCTGTGCGCGATGGCCAAGCGGCACGCCACCGACACCGGCTTCGAGGTCGCCAACCAGGCGCTCCAACTGCACGGCGGCTACGGCTACCTGGCCGAGTACGGCATCGAGAAGATCGTCCGCGACCTGCGGGTGCACCAGATCCTGGAAGGAACCAACGAGATCATGCGCGTCATCGTCGCCCGCGGCCTGACCGGGGCCGCGTGATGGCCGGGAACGACCTCGACGAGGTCCTGGTCCACCGCGAGGGCCGGGCCGGCCTGATCGTCCTCAACCGCCCCGCGGCCCTGAACGCCCTCACCCACGGCATGGTGCGAAGGATCTCCGAAGCCCTGGACGCGTGGGAGGAGGACGAGCGGGTCGACACCGTGGTCATCACCGGCGCCGGTGAGCGGGCCTTCTGCGCCGGCGGCGACATCGTCGCCATCCACCGCGCCGCCACCGGCGCGGACCCGGGCGCCGTCGAGGAGTTCTGGCGCGACGAGTACCGCCTCAACGCCCGCATCGCCCGCTACCCCAAGCCCTACGTCGCGCTCATGAGCGGCATCGTGATGGGCGGCGGGGTCGGGGTCTCCGCCCACGGCAGCGTCCGGATCGTCACCGGGACCACACGCATCGCCATGCCCGAGGCCGGCATCGGCTTCGTCCCCGACGTCGGCGGCACCTACCTGCTCGCCCTCGCACCGGGCGAGCTGGGTACCCACCTAGCCCTGACCGCGGGTTCCGTCGGTGCCGGTGACGCGCTGCTCTGCGGCCTCGCCGACCACTTCGTCCCGGCCGAGCGGCTGCCCGCGCTGCTGGACGACCTGGCCGAACTCCCCGTGCACGACGCCCTCGAACGGAACGTCGGGCCCGCACCGGCCGGCCTGCTGGACGGTCGGCGGGCCTGGATCGACCACTGCTACAGGGCCGACACCGTGGAGGAGATCCTCGACCGCCTGCGGGACAGCGGCGAACCGGAGGCCAAGGAGGCCGCGGACCGGATCGCCGCCAACTCGCCCGCCGCCGTGAAGGCCACCCTCGCCGCCCTGCGTCGGGCCCGCACCCTCGGCCCGCTGGAGGCCGTCCTCGACCAGGAGTACCGGACCTCCTGCGCGGCGCTCTCCACGCCGGACCTGGCCGAGGGGATCCGCGCCCAAGTGATCGACAAGGACCGCTCCCCGCGGTGGAACCCGTCGACGCTGAGCGCCGTCGAGCCCGCCACGGTGGCCCGCTACTTCGCCCCGCTCGGCGACCGGGAACTCGGCCTGGCCCCCACCACACCCCTGGAGCGCTGGTGACCCACCGCAACGGATTCAACGGAGTCATCGGATTCATCGGACTCGGCAACATGGGCGGCCCGATGGCCGCCAACCTCGCCACGGCCGGACACACCGTGACCGGCTACGACCTGGCGCCCGAGGCACTGCGGCGGGCGTCCCGGACGGAGAACGGCGTCCGTCCGGCGCGGTCCGCGACCGAGGCGGTATGGGAGGCCGACGTCGTCATCAGCATGCTGCCGGCCGGCCGGCACGTGCTGGCCGCCTACGCGGACCTGCTGCCCGCCGCCCGCCCGGGAACACTCTTCGTCGACTGCTCCACGATCGACGTCGCGGACGCCCGGGCGGCGCACGACCTCGCCGTGCACGCCGGGCACCGGGCCGTGGACGCGCCGGTCTCCGGCGGGGTGGTCGGTGCCACGGCCGCCAGCCTCACCTTCATGGTCGGAGCCGCCGAGCCGGACTTCGAGGCGGCTCGACCGGTGCTGGAGGCGATGGGCCGCAAGGTCGTGCACTGCGGACCCCCCGGTGCGGGGCAGGCCGCGAAGATCTGCAACAACATGATCCTGGGCATCTCGATGATCGCGGTCAGCGAGGCCTTCGTGCTCGGGGAGAGCCTCGGGCTCAGCCACCAGGCCCTCTACGACGTCGCCTCGACCGCCTCCGGCCAGTGCTGGGCGCTCACCACCAACTGCCCCGTCCCCGGACCGGTGCCGACCAGCCCGGCCAACCGCGACTACGCGGCCGGGTTCGCCGCCGCCCTGATGGCCAAGGACCTCGGCCTCGCCGCCGGGGCCGCCGAGGCCGCCGGCCTGCCCACCGAACTCGGACGCAGGGCGGCACAGCTGTACGCGGACTTCGCGCAGGCCGACGACGGCGCCGGCCTGGACTTCTCGGCGATCATCACCACCCTGAGGGAGGACGGCAAGTGACCGGCTACGAGACGATCCTGGTCGAGCGCAAGGGCCGGGTGGGGCTGATCACGCTCGACCGGCCCAAGGCGCTCAACGCGCTCAACACCCGGCTGATGAACGAAGTCGTGGCGGCCGCAACGGAGTTCGACCGCGATCCGGAGATCGGTGCTCTGGTGATCACCGGCTCGGAGAAGGCCTTCGCGGCCGGCGCCGACATCAAGGAGATGCAGTCGCTCGACTTCGTCGACGCCTACCTCGGCGACTGGTTCGCCGCCTGGGACCGCTTCGCCGCGCTGCGCAAGCCCGTGGTGGCGGCGGTGGCGGGCTACGCGCTGGGCGGCGGCTGCGAGTTGGCGATGCTGTGCGACGTCCTGCTGGCGGCGGACACCGCGAAGTTCGGGCAGCCGGAGATCAAGCTCGGCGTGATCCCGGGCATCGGCGGTTCGCAGCGGCTGACCCGGGCGGTCGGCAAGGCGAAGGCGATGGAACTGTGCCTGACCGGCCGGATGATGGGCGCCGAGGAGGCCGAGCGGGCCGGCCTGGTCTCCCGGATCGTCCCGGCGGACCAGCTGCTGGCCGAGGCCCTGACGGTGGCCGAGACGATCGCGGCGATGTCCACCCCGGCGGCGGTCATGCTCAAGGAGAGCGTCAACCGCTCGTACGAGACCACGCTCGCCGAGGGCGTGCGCTTCGAACGGCGCCTGTTCCACGCCACGTTCGCCACGACGGACCAGAAGGAGGGCATGGCGGCCTTCGCCGAGAAGCGCCCGCCGGAGTTCCTCAACCGCTGACGGTCCGAGCAGTTCGCGGCGCGATGTGGCGCGATGTGACGCACGAACCCTTGACCGGATCTTTTCCGTATCGCCATGATGGGCCGTCAAGTTGTGACTCCGCCGCTGGGGGAAGTCCGGTTCGAATCCGGCGCTGACCCGCAACGGTAGGCCGCCGACTCCACGTCGGCGGCGAGCCCGAGTACCCGGCGGCGGAGGTGTGTCGTCCCCTCCTCCCGTCGTGGTCTGCGGGCCGGAGCTCCGAGGGCTGCCCCGGCTGGTGCCGCCGTCCTCCGGGCCCCTGCGTGCGGGCCCGGAAAGGCCCACCGTGCCCTCGTTCCGACGCCCCCTGCGCCTCCTCGCGATACCCGCGCTCGCCCTCGCCACCGTCCTCCCGGCGGCCGCTGCCGCCCAGGCCGCGCCTGCTGCCGCGACCTCGTCCCCGACGATCCGCCCCGATGCCGCCGCCGGCGGCTGGCTCGCCCGCCAGCTCGTCGACGGCGACCACTTCGAGTCCGTCTTCAACGGGACCGCCTACCCCGACCAGGGCCTGACCATCGACGCCGTACTGGCCTTCGCCGCCTCGCGCAGCTCCGACCAGGCCGCCGCGAAGGCCACCGCCTGGCTGGCCAAGCCCGAGATCATCAGCGGCTACCTCGGCGACGGCACCACCGAGGCCTACGCCGGGGCGACCGCCAAGCTGCTGCTCGCCGTCGAGGTGCGCGGCGGGAACCCGACGGCCTTCGGCGGCGTCGACCTGCCGGCCCGCCTGCGCTCGCTCCAGACCGCCGAGGGCCGGTTCTCCGACCGCTCGCAGTGGGGCGACTACAGCAACGCCTTCGGCCAGTCCCTGGCCCTGATCGCCCTGCACCGCACGACCGGTGGCGCCCCGGCCGCGGCCGTCGACTTCCTCGCCAACAGCCAGTGCGCGGACGGCGGCTACCCGGTCGCCTTCGGCCAGGCCACCTGCACCAGCGACCCGGACGCCACCGCGCTCGCCGCCCAGGCCCTCGCCGCCACCGGCCGCACCGCCAAGGCCAACGCCGGGCTCGGCTGGCTGACCGCCCACCAGAACGCCGACGGCGGCTTCCCGGCCGCCGGGGCCGCCGCGTCCAACGCCAACACCACCGGCCTCGCCACGCAGACACTGCTCTCCGGCGGGCGCTTCGTGGCCGGCCTCAAGGGCTGGAGCAGCCTGGTCAAGCTCCAGCAGGGTTGCGCCACCGACCCGGCGGTGCGGGGGGCGGTCGCCTACGACGCGACCGGCTTCAACCCGGCCACCGGCGCCCGGGCCACCGCGCAGGCCGTCCTCGGCCTGGCCGGCACCCCGCTGGCCACCCTCTCCGCCGCCGGTGCCCGCCCGGACGCGCCCGTGCCGGCCTGCCCGGCGACCACCCGCTGACCACCCGCTGACCCCGAGAGGAGAGCTCCGATGACCGACACCCCGGCGCCCGCGCGCCCGGCCCGCCGCACCCTCGGCTCGATCGCCGCCGCCGCTGCCCTGACCGCCGGCCTGCTCGGCGTCTCCGCCGTCCAGGCCCCGAAGGCGCAGGCCGCCGCCTGCGACGGCACCACCGGCGTCACCGTCGTGGTCGACTTCACCGCCGTCGGCGGCGGTATCCAGACCGGCTGCGCACCCGGCGACCCCGCCAGCGGCCTGGCCGCGCTGACCGGCGCCGGGTTCGCGTACACCTTCCACCCGCGCTACCCGGGCTTCGTCTGCACCATCAACGCCCTGCCGACGACCTGCACCAACCCCACCGGCAGCGCCTACTGGTCGTACTGGCACGCCCAGCACGGCGGCCCCTGGTCGTACAGCAACCTGGGCGCGGGCGGCTACAACCCGGCACCCGGCGACGTCGAGGGCTGGTCCTTCGGCGCCGGCGCCCAGCCGGGCGTCACCGCGCCCTGACCTCCGGAGACACCCCGGTGCCCCGGCCCCTCCGGAAGGGGGGGCCGGGGCACCGGCGGTGCGGCACGTTCGGCGCCGCCGGGCGAGCAGCACCATGGTGGCCGTCGCAGCGGTGAACAACAGGGTGTTCACCACGCTCCCGCCGGTGGTCAGCAGCCGTGGGACAAGGCAACCGCCTGGTCCCGCCAGGTCCACACCCTCGCTGTTCGACACGCCAGCTCAGCTCTCGTCCGAGCATCTCCAGGACGGCGGTGTGGCCGTTGCGTGTTTCTGAACTCAACTAATACGTAAGGAACTTGAGGCGAAGGACCCTGGTCTGCAGAAGCTGGGCGCCGGGACGTGTGAGCGGCCCCGCGTACCGGAATCGGTGCGCGGGGCCGCTGTGGGGCATCGGGTGGTTCAGCAGTGGGGCGGGTCGGGCGCGTTGTGGAATAGAACCGCACCCCGACCGCGCAGTCCAGGCCGCAAACCCGCCAGGCTCCGCCCCGATAACTCCCTTGTGCGGCGGGTGGGTTGGGTCCTGTCGGGTCGCGAAGAGGCTGGTCTGGGGCGTCGGCGTCGGGCGGTGCGGGCTCGGGCCGCCGGGGGCCCGGTGGAAGTCCCTCCGTGCACCCGGCGTGATGTGATGGCAGGTCAGCTCGCTGCTTCCGCGTCCAGGACGGCCAGGGTATCCGGATCAGTTGCCGTAGCAGAGCGAGACGGTGTCGCCGAGGTGAACGGTGGTGGCCCGGGTGGCGGTGGTGGCGGTGGTGCCGTCCAGGGTGATCTTCCAGGTGGAGGAGCCGCTGTTGGCGGTGCCGTTGATCGCGGTGACGGCGCCGGTGCCGGAGGACGGGGTGACGGCGGTGACGCAGCCGGCGGGGGTCGCGGATGCGGCGGCGTCGAGGACGTCGCCGAGGGTTGCGGTGGTGCCGGTCGGGGTGAGGGTGACGGCGCAGACCTTGAGGGGGTTGGTGCCGTCGTCGATGACCAGCGCGAGCTTGGCGGCGGTGCCGGGGACGAAGGTGGTGGCGGCGGCCCAGGCCGGCTCGCCGGCGGTGGTCGGGGCCGGCGGGGTGGCGGTGAAGCCGGCGCCGGCGACGGCGCGCAGGCCGTCGACGGAGGCGTAGGTGGAGGGGGTGGTGTCGGTGGGCAGGTACTTGAAGCCGCCGCCGGGCTTGAACTGCTGGGCGATCAGGAAGTCGACGGGGCTCTTGCCGGTGCCGCTGGTGAAGTCGGCGCCCTGGGGGTTGATGCCGCAGGCGTTGAGGCCGGAGACGGCCCAGCCGTTGGAGTCGGTGTTGACGCCGAACATGGCGTTGAAGGCGCCGGAGGCGGTGAGCTTGCCCTTGAGGAAGTTCTTGGCGGCGACGATCGCCGGGTCGGTGGCGGGGACGCCCCCGGTGCAGAGCGAGGCCATGGCGGCGCCGGTCATGTCGATGTCGCTGCCTTGGGCGAGGGCGTTCGGGTCGCCTGCGGCCTTGCTGAAGTTCCAGCCGCCGTCGTTGTGCTGGTTGGCGCGCACCGCCGTGACGGAGGCGTCGAGCAGCGGCTGCGGGACGCGGGGGTTGCCGGCCTGGGTCTTGGCGCCCGCGAGGGCGAGGAGGCCGAAGACGGTGCCGTTGAAGTTGGCGGACGGGCCGTAGTAGCCGGGTTCGGCGGTCTGCCAGTAGGTGGCGAGGTCGGCGACGAGGTTGCGGCCCGGGCCGACCCGGGCGGGGTCGATGCCGGCGGCGTAGGCGTTGAGGATGCCGCGCTCGTAGTCCGTGACGACCGGTGAGGCGCTCGGCCAGCCGGGGGCGGCGAGTTGGCCGCGGTACACCAGGCGGGCGTTCTTGGTGGGGTCGCCGCCGGGGGTGACGTCGGCGGCGGCCGTGCCGGCGGCCGCGAGTGCGCTGAACGCCCACTCGTTGGAGAGCCCGCCGCCGGTGACGTAGCTGCCGTCGGCGGCCTGGAGCGACTTCAGGTAGGTGACGCCGGTGCTCTTCGAGGTGGCTATCTGGGTGGGGCTGGCCGTCGCGTGGGCGGGGACGGCGGAGAGCAGGAGTGCGCCGGCCGTCAGGGCGACGGAGGCGGCGCGGGAGGGGGCGGTCCGCGAGGAGGTGGTCTGCGAGGGGGTGGTTCGCGAGGGGGCGAGGAGGGACACGGGACAGGCTCCTTGGGGTGGCGGGCGCCGACCCTGCCCCGGAGTTCCGGCGTCCGTTCAAGGGCGCGCGACTGCCGGAGCGGTCGCCGCCCGGATCGCGTGGGCCGGCTTTCGCCATGGTGCGCGGCCGGGCGGGCATTCGGGCTCAGGGCGGCACGATGGCCACCCCACACCGCTGCGCGTCAGCCCCGGATTCGCACCGGGTTCCCCCGCTCGGCCACCGCGGACGCTACCGCACGGCGCACCGGCGCACGAGGTGGTGTGATCGACATGACGACCCGTTGACTCCTGTTCTACCGGCGTGGTCTGATGAACCGATTTTTTGCCCTCGGCATTCAGGGGAAGCCGGTCCAACTCCGGCGCTGACCCGCAACCGTGGACCCACCTGTGGTGGGTGAGCCGGAATGCCTGGACCGGGGGCCTGTTCACAGAGCACTTGCGTCGTCGCGGACTACGACGCGGTCCGGACGGTCCCTGCCCAGGAGACCGTCGGCTGCGCCGTTGCGTCCCGCGTCGACCGACCAGGGAGTCGTCGTGAGGGTCAGCAGCAGTCGCACACGTCACAGGAACCGGGACCTCGCCTCCGTGGTGGTCGCCGGTGCTGTCGCGGTCGCCGCCTGCGGAAGCGTCCTGTTCGGGCGCCCCGGCACCGCGGCCGCCGACCCGATCGAGCAGTGCACGGCGACGACGGGCGCGATCGTCGCCGTCGACTTCACCCACTGGGGCGGCGGCGTCGTCCGGGGCTGCGACGCCCACCCCACGACCGGGATGAACCTGCTGCACGCCGCCGGCTTCACCACCGCCGGAACCGAGCACGACGGACCCGCCTTCATCTGCCGCCTCGGAACCGGGACCTTCAACAGCGGCACCCAGTACCCGACGCCGGCCGAGGAACCCTGCGTCAACACCCCGCAGGCCACCGCGTACTGGTCGTACTGGATCGCCGAACCCGGCCAACAGGCCTGGTCCTACAGCCGGTTCGGCGCCGGGACGCAGAAGCCCAAGCCCGGCGAGGTCGAGGCCTGGGTGTACGGCGGCACCGACATCGGCGGCACCAGCGGGGCACCGGGCTTCACCCCGGACTCCGTGAGAGCGAAGAGCGGTGGTTCGTCGGCTTCGCCGTCCGCCTCGCCATCCGCCTCGCTGTCACCCTCGGCGAGCCCGACTCCGACACCGACCCCGACCGGGCCGACCTCGACCGGGCCGTCCGCCACCGGTGACCCGGCGGCCGCCGCGGCCTGGCTGGCCCGCCAACTCGTCGGCGGCGACCACATGGAGAACTGGGCCGTCGAGGGGCCGGACTACCCCCGGACCGCCCTCACCGCCATCGCCCTCGCCGCCGCCGGCACGCAGGACCCGGCGGTGCGCAGGACGACCGCCTTCCTCGCCGCCCACACCGACGCCTTCCTGTACCCCGACGGACCGGCCGGCCAGCCCGATGCGAGGGCCGCCGCACTGCTGGCCCTCGTCGCCGAGAGCACCGGCAGCGATCCCCGGGCCTTCGGCGGCCGGGACCTGATCGCCGCGCTCACCGGCCACGTCTGCACGGCGGCGGGGGAGAACGGCAGGTGCACCGCCGCCGGGGACTTCCTCGGCGCGGCCTCGCCCTGGGTCCAGTCCCTCGGCGTCATCGCCCTCCAGCGCGCCGGTGTCACGCCACCCGCCCCGGCGCTCGCCCGCTTCACGGCGCTCCAGTGCGCCGACGGCGGGGTGGCCGGATCGATGATCGTCGCCGGCGAGCACTGCGAGTCCGACCCGCTCACCACCGGCCTCGCGGTGCTCGCCCTTCGCACGGCCCCCGGGTACGAGACGGCGGCGAAGAAGGCTTCGGACCAGCTCGCGGCCGGACAGCAGGCCGACGGATCCCTGCTCCCGTACCTCGGCGCCCCCGGCGACACCATCAGCACCGCGAGCGCGGCCCAGGCGTTCAAGGCCACCGGACAGGACACCCGCCGGGCCGCCGCCACGGCCTGGCTCGCCGCCCGGCAGGGCACGGACGGCGGCTTCGGCCCCGACGCGTCGACCACCGACCCGGACCCGGCGGCCACCGAGCAGGCGATCCTGGCCCTGACCGGCACCGACCTCACCAGCGTCCGGCACAACCCGGACCCCACCACCCCGCCGACGACGCCCGCCACCACGAAGCCTGCCGGAAGAACCCCCGACGCCGCCAAGGGCAGCGCCTACCTCACCGACCCCTCCCGCCTGATCAACGGCCGCTACTACGAGGGCTTCCCGGCCTTCGCCGACTTCGGCCTCACCATCGACGGCGCCTACGCCCTCGCGGCCACCGGCACCGACGACGCCGCGCTGCGCAGGATCGTCGACTTCCTGGACCAGCCGGGCAAGGACGCCGGTGAGCGCACCGTCAACGACTGGACCGGCATCGGCACCGAGTACGCAGGCGGCGGCTCGATCGGAAAGGAGGCGCTGCTCGCCGAGGCGGTCGGCCGCAACCCGCGCGCCTTCGGCGGCCACGACCTGATCGCCGCCCTGGCCGCCCTCGTGTGCACCAAGGCCGACCAGAGCACCGGCTGCGCGGCGCCCGGCAACTACACCTACGCCACCTCGGTGTTCTCCCAGGCGCTCGGCATCATGGCCCAGCTCCGGGCCGGGGACTCGACGAACGCCGCTCCCGCGATCGCCTACCTGAAGGGCCTCCAGCACCAGGACGGCTCGTGGCCGAGCCTGATCCCCGCCACCGGGGACTCCGACGTGGACAGCACGGCGATGGCCGTCATGGCCCTCGCCCTCGTGCCGGGGGACGAGGCCGCGCGGGCCGTCGACCAGGGCCTCGGCTGGCTCGCCGCGCGGCAGCTGCCCGACGGCGGCTTCCCGGGAGCGGCCGGCGACTCGACCAACTCGGCCGCGCTCGCCATCCAGGGCATGACGCTGCGCCAGGCCTCGTACGGCGCCCGGATCGCCAAGGCGCGCGACTTCCTGGCGGGCCAGCAGAACGGGGACGGCGGGTTCAACGTCGCCTCTGCCGGGCAACCGGGATCGGACGTCCGCGCGTCCACGCAGGTGCTCGGCGGTGCCACCGGGATCTCGTTCGGCACGCTGTTCCGGGACCTCGGGGGAACGTCGACGCCGACGCCGACTCCGACTTCCACCGGGACGGCGACCCCGACGGGTACGCCGACGGGCACTCCCACGGGCACGCCGATCGATACCCCGACCGGCACGCCCACGAACACATCCACGAACACGCCCACGAACACGCCCACGAACACGCCGAGCCCGACGGGCTCGCCCGCAACGGCTGGGCCCTCGGACACCGCCGCTCCCTCGACCGGCGACGGTTCGGCCACCTGGTCGGCCGGTGGCATCGACGCTCCGGCCGGTGGCGGTGGCGCACCCGTCGCCCCCGCCGGTGGCGTGCCGGCGCAGACCGGTTCCGGCAGCCTGGCCGGGACCGGAACCCAGGCCCTGACGCTGACGGCGGGCGCGGGTGTGCTGACCGCGCTCGGCGCGGCGGCCGTCCTCGTCGCCCGGCGCCGCGCCGCAGCCGCCCCGGGGCGTCACCGGTGAGCCGGGGACTCGGCGGTCGGCTCGGCCGGCTGTCCGGGGCGGCGGCCCTGACCTTCGCCCTCGCGTTCGGCGGCGTCGCCGTGGGCACCGCCCCGGCGTCCGCGGCGCCGCTGCCGATCGACCAGTGCACCACCACCTCCGGCGTGGTGCTCGCCGTGGACTTCAGCAAGTGGGGCGGCCCGCTGCTGCGCTCCTGCGGGACCACCCCGACCACCGGCTTCACCCTGCTCAACCAGGGCGGCTGGAAGACCACCGGGACCGGCCACGACGGTCCGGCGTTCATCTGCCGGATCGGCTACAGCGGCTTCCAGGGCGGCAAGCAGTTCCCGGCCCCGGACCAGGAGAAGTGCGTCCTGACGCCCCCGGCCACGGCCTACTGGTCGTACTGGCACGCCGATCCGGGCCAGAACGAGTGGTCCTACAGCCAGCTCGGCGCGATGAGTTACCAGCCGAAGCCCGGCAGCGTCGACCTCTGGATCTTCGGTGGCACCAACATCGAGGGCACCGAGGGGCGGCCGGGCTTCTCGCCGGACAGCGTGCGCGCGAACAACTTCAGCCCCGGCGGGCAGCCCGCCGACCCCGGCCAGGGCACCACGGGCGGCTCCGGCGGCGGGTCGACGGGTGGCACGGGTACGACCGGCGGCAGCGCCACCGGCACCGGTTCGAGCGGTGGCACCGGCGGGACCGGAACCACCGGAAACGCAGGCGGAACCGGCAGCACCAGCAGCACCGGCAGCAGCGGCGGAACCGGCGGCACCAGCGGCGCAGGCACGACCGGTGGCACCGGATCGGGCCGGGCCCCGGCCCCCGCCAAGCCCCCGACGGGCGGAGCCCGCCCGCCCGCGCCCGCCACGACCCCGGGGCCCGGCGCCGCCGCCACCCCCGAGGACGGCATCACTCCGCCCGGAGCGCCCGAGCCGACGCCCGTGCCCGCCACGCCGGTGCCGGTCGAGCCGCCCACCGCGCCGCCGACGGACACCCCGAGCGATCAGCCGACCCCGCAGACGGTCGAGGCCGCGGCCGCGCCGACGTCCACCCCCGCCGTGCCCGGCGGCGTGGTGGACGCCAATCCGGTGGCGGACGCCCCGCACGACTCCGGGTCGATGGCCCCTGCCGTCATCGCGACCGCCCTCGTGGGGGCGCTGGGCGCGGCCACCGTGGTCGTCGCGCGCCGCCGCCGCCGACGGGCCGAGTGATCCGGTGACCAAGCCCGACGAACCCGGCGCCGTCCCCCCGAAGCCCGACCCGAAGCCGAAGCCCAACCCGAAGCCCACCCCCCGACGGGACGCCGGGAGCCGGCGCAGCCCCCGGAACCTGCACCCGCTGGCCTGGTGGACCTGGGCGCTCGCCCTGGCGACGGCGGCCAGCCGCACCACCAACCCGCTGCTGCTCCTGCTGGTCCTCGCCGTGCTCGGCTACGTGGTCACCGCCCGCCGGACCGAGGCCCCGTGGGCCCGCGGGTTCACCTACTACCTGTGGCTGGCCCTGACCGTGGTGGCGATCCGGGTGGTGTTCCGGTGCGTCTTCGCCACCGGCATCACCCCGCACGACCACCTGCTCTTCTCGCTCCCGCACCTCCCCACCCCCGCCTGGTACGCGGGCATCCGGATCGGCGGGCCGGTCTCCCTGGAGGCGACCCTCTCCGCCGCCTTCGACGGGCTGCGTCTGGCCTGCCTGATCTGCTGCATCGGCGCCGCCAACACGCTCGCCAACCCCAAGCGCGCCCTGCGGGTCCTGCCCGGCGCCCTGTACGAGCTGGGCGTCGCCGTGACGGTGTCGCTGAGCGTCGCCCCGCAGCTGGTGCAGAGTGTCCAACGCGTCGCCCGGGCAAGGCGGTTGCGGGCCGGGCAGCGGAAGGGCGTCCGCGCGCTGCGCAGCATCGTCGTCCCGGTGCTGGAGGACGCGCTGGAGCGTTCGCTGCACCTGGCCGCCGCGATGGACTCGCGCGGTTACGGCCGCTCCGGCACCGCGACCCGCCGCTCCCGCCGCGTCACCGGCGCCCTGATGCTGCTCGGCATGTGCGGCCTGTGCGCCGGGGTGTACGGGCTCCTGGACGGAACCGCCCCCGCTGCCCTGGGGCTTCCGGCCTTCCTCGCGGGCGCCCTGCTCTGCGTGGCGGGGCTGATCCTCGGCGGCCGGCGCGTGCGGCGCACCACCTACCGGCCGGACCGCTGGCGGGCCGCCGAGTGGGGCGTCGCGGGCTGCGGGGTGATTGCCGCCGTCCTGCTGTTCGCCACCGTCGGCTACGCCGCCACCGACCTCAACCCCTCGCTCTACCCGCTCAGTTGGCCGAGCCTGCCGCTCGTCCCGGTGCTCGCCCTGCTGCTGGCCGGTGCCGCCGGGGTCGTCGCGCCGCCGCCGGGCCGTACCCCGGAGCCCGCCACCGGGGCCCGCCGCACCGGCACCGACCGCACGACCCCCGAGGTGAGCACGTGATCCGATTCGACCAGGTCGGCGTGGTGTACGACGGCGAGACCACCCCCGTCCTGCGCGACGTCGACCTGCACATCCCGGAGGGCGAGCTCTGCCTGGTGGTCGGCCGCACCGGCGTCGGCAAGTCGACCCTGCTCGGCGCCGTCAACGGCCTCGTGCCGCACTTCACCGGCGGCACCCTGCGAGGCAGGGTCACCGTGGACGGCCGGGACACCGCGCACCACCCGCCGCGCGAACTCGCCGACGTGGTGGGCGTGGTGGGGCAGGACCCGCTGGCCGGCTTCACCACCGACACGGTGGAGGAGGAACTCGCCTACGTCATGGAGCAGTTGGCCGTCCCGCCGGAGGTGATGCGCAAGCGCGTCGAGGAGACCCTCGACCTGCTCGGCCTCGCCGACCTGCGCCACCGCGCCCTGCACGAGCTCTCCGGCGGCCAGCAGCAGCGCGTCGCCATCGGCTCGGTGCTCACCGCGCACCCGCGCGTCCTGGTCCTGGACGAACCGACCTCGGCGCTCGACCCGACCGCCGCCGAGGAGGTGCTCGCGGCCATCACCCGCCTGGTCCACGACCTCGGCGTCACCGTCCTGCTCGCCGAACACCGCCTGGAGCGGGTCGTCCAGTACGCCGACCGCGTCGCCTACCTGCCCGGCGACGGGACGGTCGTGCACGGGCCGCCCGCCGAGGTCTTCCGGCACGCCGCGATCGCGCCGCCCGTCGTCGACCTCGGCCGGCTGGCCGGGTGGCGGCCGCTGCCGCTCTCCGTCCGGGACGCCCGCCGCGCCGCCGCCCCGCTGCGGGAGCGGCTCACCGACGTGCCCGTTCCTCCGCCGCGCCGGGCAGCGGTGGCGGGGGAGCGGGTGCTGGACGCCCGGGGGGTGGTCGTCCGGTACGGGCCGGTCGCCGCCGTCCGGGAGGTCGGGTTGGACCTGAGGGCCGGCGAGGTCACCGCGCTGATGGGGCGCAACGGCTCGGGCAAGTCCTCGCTCCTGTGGGCCCTCCAGGGCTCCGGCCCCCGGCAGGGCGGCAGCGTGCAGGTCCTCGGCGCCGACGGCGGGCCGGCCGCGGACCCCAAGCGGCTCTCCGCGACCAGGGCCCGGCAGCTCGTCGGGCTCGTCCCGCAGACCCCGACCGACCTGCTGTACCTGGAGACGGTCGCCCAGGAACTCGCCCAGAGCGACCTGGAGGCCCGCAGCGCAGCAGGCCCGACCACAGCCGGGCCGACCGCCGCAGGCCCGACCACAGCCGGCCCGACCGCAGCAAGCCCGACCGCGCGGCAGATCCTCGACCGGCTCGCCCCCGGGATCCCCGACGGCACCCACCCCCGGGACCTCTCCGAGGGCCAGAAGCTGGCCCTGGTCCTGGCGATCCAACTGGCCGCCGCGCCAAGGGTGGTGCTGCTGGACGAACCCACCCGAGGGCTCGACTACCACGCGAAGGAAGCGCTCACCGGCATCGTCGACGCCCTCGCCGCCGAAGGCCGTACGGTCGTCGTCTCCACCCACGACGTCGAGTTCGTCGCCGCCGCCGCCGACCGGGTGGTGGTGATGGCCGAGGGCGAGATCGTCGCCGACGGCCCCACCGCCGAGGTCATCGTCGCCTCGCCCACCTTCGCCCCCCAGACCGCCAAGGTCCTCGCCCCGCTGCCCTACCTGACCACCCGGCAGGTCGCCGCCGCCCTCGCGCCCGCGCAGGCCGCCCGGTGAGCGCCGTCCGGATCCCCGGCCGGGCCCGCGTCGTCGCGGCCCTGGCCGCCTTCATCGGCCTGGTCGCCTTCACCTGGCCGTTCGTCGTCGCCCCCGGGAAGTTCGGTTCCTCCTACGCCCCGCCGCTGATCTTCGGCACCCTGCTGATCCTGGTGCTCGCCGTCGTCATCGCCGAGATCGCGGCCGGCGGCATCGACGCCAAGGCCCTCGCCATGCTCGGCGTCCTGTCCGCCGTCAACGCCGGGCTGCGCCCGCTCGGCGCCGGCACCGCCGGGGTGGAGACGGTTTTCTTCCTCCTCGTCCTGGCCGGCCGGGTCTTCGGCCCGGGCTTCGGCTTCACCCTCGGCTGCACCTCGCTGTTCGCCTCCGCGCTGCTCACCGGCGGCGTCGGCCCCTGGATGCCGTACCAGATGTTCGGCTGCGCGTTCGTCGGCATGCTCGCCGGGCTGCTGCCGAGAACCCGACGGCGGCGCTGGGAGGTGGCGATGCTGGCCGCGTACGGGGCGTTCTCCGGGTACCTCTTCGGCTTCCTCCTCAACCTCTCCTTCTGGCCGTTCTCCACCGACCCGAACAGTTCCATCGCCTACCTGCCGGGGCTGCCCTTCACCGAGCAGTGGCACCGCTACCTGCTCTTCGACCTCGCCACCTCGCTCGGCTGGGACACCGGCCGGGCCGTCACCACCTTCACCGCCGTGCTCGTCGTCGGCCCGGCCGTCCTCACCGTCTTCCGCCGCGCGGCCCGCCGCGCCAACTTCGAGCCCATGGTGGGCTTCGAAGCCCCGGACGCCCCGGACAGTCGACGAGTCACCGCGAACGACACCGCGAACGACACCGCGAACGCCGCCGCGAACGGCACCGCCACCGGCTCCGCGAGCGGCGAGGGAGTCTCACCATGCGGACGGCTTCCGTGAATTCCGCGTCGGCCCCGGCGGTTTGCCCCTAAGCTGGCGACGCAGCTGGTTCGTCCTGCCCGCCAGGCAGGACGTCGCAAGAGGGAACCCGGTGGGAATCCGGGACTGCCCCGCAGCGGTGAGTGGGAACGACCGCCGTCATACGCACTGGACCCGGGACGGGTCTGGGAAGCGATGGCCAGTAGGTACCGGACGCCAACAGGCCCGGTGCGCCCACGAGTCCGAAGACCTGCCCGTTGCCCGCCCGCGGACCGTTCCGCGTGCGGATATCCCGGTGACCTCGTGGGCGGGTCGGCGACCATACCAGGCGGGTCCGGCACGCGCATCGACGTGAGCCGCCGCCCGGTTCGTCATCCCTTCGCGCTCTCGTCCCGTCCCCGGGCACTTGAGGAGCCAGACTCGCGAAGGAGAGTCCCTTGACCACGAAGTCCGCAGCCGCGGCAACCAGGGCCACCGTGTACGGCTACCCCCGACAGGGCCAGGGCCGGGAGCTGAAGAAGGCCGTCGAGGGCTACTGGAAGGGCACGGTCACCGCCGACGCCCTGCGGGAGACGGCGGTCGGCCTGCGCCGGAAGAACTGGGCGCAGCTCGCCGGGGCCGGTGTCCTGGAAGTGCCCACCGGCGACTTCTCGCTCTACGACCACGTGCTGGACACCACGGTCGCCGTCGGCGCGATCCCGCCCCGGCACCGGGATGCGGTCGAAATCGACGCGCTGGACGGCTACTTCGCCATGGCACGCGGCACCCAGGAGGTCGCGCCACTGGAGATGACCAAGTGGTTCGACACCAACTACCACTACCTGGTGCCCGAACTCGGCCCGGACACCGTCTTCACCGCGAACCCGGCCAAGGCCGTCGGGGAGTTCCGGGAGGCGCTGGCGCTCGGCCACACCGCACGCCCCGTGCTCGTCGGCCCCCTCACCTACCTGCTGCTCGCCAAGCCCGCCCCCGGTGTCGCCGAGGACTTCCAGCCGATCACCCTGCTGGACCGGCTGCTGCCCGTCTACGCGCAGCTGCTGGCGGACCTGAAGGCGGCCGGCGCCGAGTGGGTGCAACTGGACGAGCCCGCCCTGGTGCAGGACCGCACCCCGGCCGAGCTGAACGCCGCCGCCCGCGCCTACCGTGAGCTGGGCGGTCTGGCGGACCGTCCGAAGCTGCTGGTCGCGAGCTACTTCGACCGCCTGGGCGAGGCCCTGCCGGTGCTGGCCAAGGCCCCGGTCGAGGGCCTGGCGCTGGACTTCACGGGGCCCGCCGCGGCGAACCTTGACGACCTGGCCGCCGTCGGCGGGCTGCCCGGCAAGCGGCTGGTCGCCGGGGTGGTCGACGGGCGCAACATCTGGATCAACGACCTGGAGAAGTCGCTGGCCACCCTGGCGACCCTGTTGGGCCTCGCCGAGCGGGTCGACGTCGCCCCGTCCTGCTCCCTCCTGCACGTGCCGCTGGACGCCGCCGCCGAACGCGACGTCGACCCGCAGATCCTGCGCTGGCTCGCCTTCGCCCAGCAGAAGGCCAGGGAGGTGGCGCTGCTGGCCCGGGGCCTGCGCGAGGGTACGGGGGCGATCGCCGCCGACCTGGCCGCCAACCGCGCCGACCTCGCCTCGCGCGCCAACTCGCCGATCACCCACGACCCGGCGGTGCGCGCCCGCACCGCCGCCGTCACCGACGCGGATGCGCGCCGCGCCCAGGCCTACCCGCAGCGGGCCGAGGCCCAGCGTGCCCGGCTCGGCCTGCCGCTGCTGCCGACCACCACCATCGGCTCGTTCCCGCAGACCTCCGAACTGCGGGTCGCCCGGGCCGACCTCACGGCGGGCCGGATCGACGCGGCGGCCTACCGGGAGCGGATGGAGACCGAGGTCCGGGAGGTCATCGCCTTCCAGGAGAAGGCCGGACTGGACGTCCTGGTGCACGGCGAGCCCGAGCGCAACGACATGGTCCAGTACTTCGCCGAACAGCTCACCGGCTACCTCGCCACCCGGCACGGCTGGGTGCAGTCCTACGGCACCCGGTACGTGCGCCCGCCGGTCCTGGCCGGGGACATCTCCCGCCCGCACCCGATGACCGTCGACTGGTTCCGCTACGCGCAGGGCCTCACCGACCGTCCGGTCAAGGGCATGCTCACCGGCCCCGTCACGATGCTCGCTTGGTCCTTCGTCCGCGACGACCAGCCGCTCGGCGACACCGCCCGCCAGGTCGCCCTCGCCCTGCGCGACGAGGTCACCGACCTGGAGGCCGTGGGCGCGGCCGTCGTCCAGGTCGACGAGCCGGCCCTGCGCGAGACCCTGCCGTTGCGCGCCGCCGACCGCCCGGCGTACCTGGCGTGGGCGACCGAGTCCTTCCGCCTGGCCACCTCGGGCGTCCGCGCCGACACCCAGGTCCACACCCACATGTGCTACGCCGAGTTCGGCGCGATCATGACGGCGATCGACGAGCTCGACGCGGACGTCATCTCGCTGGAGGCCACCCGCTCGCACATGGAGGTCGCCGGAGAGCTCGCCGGGGCCGGCTACCCGCGCGAGGTCGGCCCGGGCGTCTGGGACATCCACTCCCCGCGCGTCCCGAGCACCGAGGAGGCCGTGGAACTGCTGCGTGCGGGCCTGGCCGCCATCCCCGCAGAGCGGCTCTGGGTCAACCCCGACTGCGGCCTGAAGACCCGCGGCTGGACGGAGACCCGCGCCTCGCTCGACAGCCTCGTCGGCGCCGCCCGCCGCCTGCGCGCGGAGCTGGCCGGCTGACCTGCCGGTGACGCGACCCGGCCGGGCCCCGCACGCCGTGCGGCGCCCGGCCGGGTCGGGTCGCTTCCGGGCGGGCTGCCGTACGGCGGCCCGGCCGGTTTCACCCGGACCCGGGAAGCCCGAGGTTCTGGTAGATCTCCGTCGTCACCGTCGAGAAGTTCATGGTCATGAAATGCAGCCCGGGAACTTCCTCGGACAGCAGGCGCCGGCACATTCCGGTGGCGTGATCGATACCGATCGCCCGGACGGCCTTCGGGTTGTCCTGCTGCTTCAGCATGCTTTCGGAAAGCTCATCGGGAATGGCGGCGGTGGTCAGCGTCGGAATCCTCCGAAGTGACCGGATGCTGGTCACCGGCATGATCTCAGGAATGACCGGAACGGTGCAGCCGGCCGATTCCAGTCGATCCCGGAAACGGAGGTAGCTGTCCACGTCGAAGAACATCTGGGTGATGGCGTAGTCGGCTCCGGCCCGGCACTTCTCGATGAAGTGCCTGATCTCGGAATCCCAGTCGGGGGACCTCGGGTGCAGGTCGGGGAACGCGGCCACGCCGACGCAGAAGTCGCCGGACTCCTTGATCAGCCGTACCAGGTCGGCGGCGTACTCCACCCCGTCGGGGTGGCGGTGCCAGGTGCCCAGCGGATCGCCCGGCGGGTCGCCGCGCAGCGCCAGGATGTTGCGAACGCCCTGGTCGGCGTAGTGGCCGAGGATGTTCCGCAGTTCGGCGACGCTGTGGCCGACCGCGGTCAGGTGGGCGGTCGGTGTGAGGGTGGTCTCCTGCGCGATGCGGCCGGTGACGTTCACCGTCCGCTCCCGTGTCGACCCGCCGGCGCCGTAGGTCACCGAGACGAAGGTGGGGGACAGCGCTTCCAGGCGCCGGATCGCATTCCACAGGCCGACCTCCGCTTCGGCACTCCGGGGCGGCATGAATTCGAATGAAGAGGAAAGCCTGCCGGTCGCGAGGAGTTCGCGGATGGAGGTCGCCCGATCCGTGCGCGTGGAGGGAATTCCGAGTGTCATGGCAGGAGGTTAACCAGCCGGGCTATCGGTCGTCCTCAGGTGTCCACTCTGTGATACGAATTTTCTCGGTGGTGCGAGTTGGGGGACAGGTGGGGCGGGCGGCACAATGGGGGCATGAAAAGACCTTCGCAGGTATTGTCGGGGCTGCCCGAATGGGACCGGTGCGCGGTGATGGGAGTCGTGAACGTGACCCCCGACTCGTTCTCGGACGGCGGCCGCTGGCTGGACCCGGGGCGCGCGGTGGACCGAGGACTGCTGCTGGCCGAACAGGGCGCCGACATCGTGGACGTCGGCGGCGAGTCGACCCGGCCGGGAGCGACCAGGGTGTCCGAGGAGGAGGAACTGCGCCGGGTCCTGCCGGTGGTGCGCTCGCTCACCGACAAGGGCGTCCTGGTCAGCATCGACACGATGCGGGCCCGGGTCGTCGAAGCGGCGGTGGAAGCCGGCGCCCGGATCATCAACGACGTCAGCGGGGGCCGGGCCGACGCGGGCATGATCGGCGCCGCGGCCAGGGCCGGAGTGCCCTTCGTCGTCATGCACTGGCGCGGGCAGTCCGCCCGCATGGACGAACTGGCCGCGTACGAGGACGTCGCGGCCGAGGTGATCCGTGAGGTCGCACGGCAGATGGACACGGTGGTGTCGGCCGGGGTCGACCCCTCCCAGGTCATCGTGGACCCGGGCCTCGGCTTCGCCAAACGCCGGCAGGACGACTGGGCGCTGCTGGCATCGCTCGACGCCTGGCGCGTGCTGGGGCGCCCGCTCCTGGTGGCGGCCTCGCGCAAGCGCTTCCTGGGCGAGCTGCTGGCCGACCCGCGGACGGGCGAGGCCCGTCCGGCCCGTGAACGCGACGCGGCCACCGCGGCGGCCAGCGTCCTGGCCGCCGCGCAGGGCGCGTGGGCGGTGCGGGTGCACGAGGTCCGGGACACGGCCGACGCCGTCCGGGTCGAGGCCGCGATCCGAACCAACCGGGTCTGAGAGAGGAAGTACGCGCCATGCCACGTCCGACCGGGCGGAAGGTCTACGCCCACGCCAAGCTGCGCCGGCTGCGCCGCGAGCACGGCATGAACCAGGTCGAGCTGGCGCGCGAGCTCGGCATCTCGACCAGCTACCGAGACTATTCGCAGTGCATCGGGCTTTAGCCCGGTGGTGAGGCGAATCCTTGGCCCGTAGGCGCGGAGCGCCGCAGTGCGCTCCGTGCAGGTTCTAGGCCGGGCGGTTCTGCTGCTCGATGTACTGGCGGAGCACGCTGATCGGTGCTCCGCCGACCGACCCCGCGAAGTACGAGCCGGACCACAGCTTCTGTGCGCGCCAGTAGTGGCGGACCAGTTCGGGATACTCCTGGCGCATCCGGCGTGAGCTGACGCCCTTGAGGCTGTTGACCAGCTTGGACAGGGCGACCTTCGGGGGGAAGTTCACCAGCAGGTGGACGTGGTTGTTCTCACCGTTGAACTCCACGATCTCGCACTCGAAGTCTTCGGCGACCGTCCGCATGATCTCCTCCACCCGTCGAAGATGGGCGTCGTTGAACACCTTGTGCCGGAATTTCGTCACGAAAACCAAGTGCGCGTGAAGCGCGAATGTGCAGTGCCTGCCTGTACGGATCTCCTGATGCTCAGTCATAAACCAACTGTAGTGCTGTGTCGATTGTGCAGCTTCGGTACAGTTTCCGCCTGTACCCGACGGTTGGTCGGCGTTCCTCTCTGGCCCAGGCGTTCGGGTGCGCCCGCGTCGTCTTCAACGATGCCCTTCGGGAACGTGAGGACGCGCGAGCTGCCGGGCTGCCGTTTCCGAAGGCCGCCGAGCTGTCCAAGCGGCTGACGGAGGCGAAGAAGACCCCGGAACGCGCCTGGTTGGGCGAGGTGTCCGCCGTGGTGCTGCAGCAGTCCCTGCGGGATCTGGAGACCGCGTACGGAAACTTCTTCGCCTCCCTCAAGGGCACCCGCAAGGGTCCGAAGATCAAACCGCCCCGGTTCAAGTCCCGCAAGGACAACCGGCAGGCGGTGCGGTTCACCGCGAACGCCCGATGGTCGATCACACCGGGCGGCAAGCTGAACCTGCCGAAGATCGGCCCCGTGCCGGTCCGCTGGTCCCGTGTGCTGCCGTCCACCCCGTCCACCGTGACCGTGATCAAGGACGCCGCCGGAAGGTACTTCGCGAGCTTCGTCGTGGAGACCGGCCCCGACCTGCTGCCGGAGACAGGCCAGGCGGTGGGTGTCGACCTCGGGCTGACGCACTTCGCGGTCCTGTCCGACGGCCGGAAGATCGAATCACCGAAGTTCCTGCGCCGTGCCGAGAAGAAACTCAAGCGCGCGCAGCAGGCCCTGTCCCGCAAGGCCGAGGGCAGCAACAACCGCGACAAGCAGCGGGTCAAGGTCGCACGGGCACATGCCCGCGTGGCCGACGCCCGGCGCGAGTTCCACCACCAGCTCTCGACTTCCCTCGTGCGCGAGAACCAAGCGCTCGCGGTCGAGACACTGTCGGTCAAGGGACTCGCGCGCACGCGCCTCGCCAAGTCGGTGCACGACGCCGGATGGTCCGCGTTCCTGAACATGCTGGGATACAAGGCCGGCCGAGCGGGGCGCGAGTTCATCCGCATCGGACGGTTCGAGCCGACCTCTCAGGTCTGCTCGCACTGCGGGATCAAGGACGGCCCCAAGCTCCTGCACGTCCGCGAGTGGACATGCGGGGACTGCGGGACCGTCCACGACAGGGACGTGAACGCCGCCCGGAACATAGCCAAGGCCGCAGGACTTGCGGTCTCAGCCTGTGGAGCGCAGATAGGACCAGGACTCGTCCCGGCACCGCGCGGTGAAGCAGGAACCTACCCGGACGCCGCGTGTTCCACGCGCAGCGTGGAGGGAATCACCGGCCTTCAGGCCGGTTGAGGATGTCAATTCTGGATCGCCCGCACCGTCTCCCACGGGGGTTTCGGCCACCGCGCGCCGCGCAGCGAGTTCGCCGTCGCGCTCGGTTGCGAGCTGCGCCACGCGCACCGCCTCGTCTACGCCGAGGGCGTCGCGCTCGACGCTGCGGGAGCGGCCGCCCCGATCGGGCTGGGCTGCCGGATCTGTGAGCGCCGCGACTGCGCCCAGCGCGCCCGCCCGCCGGCGGGCGGGCGCCTGGCGGTCGAGCCGGACCGCCGCAGCCGCGTTCCCTACGCCGTGCTCGGTGACAGCCCCGGCACCGGGCGCTGGCCGGGGCCGTCGTAGCGGGCGAGCGGGCGGATCAGCGAGTTGTGGGCGAGCTGTTCGGTGATGTGGGCGGTCCAGCCGGTGATGCGGCTCAGCACGAAGAGGGGTGTGAAGACGGGGGTGTCGAAGCCCATCAGGTGGTAGGCGAGGCCGGCGGGGTAGTCGAGGTTGGGGTGGATGCTCTTGTGTTCCAGCATCGCCTCGCGCAGTGCGGCGTGCAGGGCGGCCAGCCGGGCCGTCCCGGGGTCGGCGCTGCGGGCCACCAGGTCGTCCAGGGCGGCCTGCATGATCGGGACGCGGGAGTCGCCGTGCCGGTAGACGCGGTGGCCGAAGCCCATGATCTTCCGCTTGGCGGCGAGTGCCTCGTCGAGCCACTGCGCGGCCCGGTCGGGGTCGCCGATCTCCTCCAGCATGTGCATCACGGCCTCGTTGGCGCCGCCGTGCAGGGGGCCCTTGAGTGCGCCGATCGCGGCGGTGACGGCGCTGTAGAGGTCGGAGAGGGTGGAGGTGACGATGCGGGCGGTGAAGGTGGAGGCGTTGAAGCTGTGCTCGGCGTACAGCACGAGGGAGATTTCGAAGCAGCGGACCACCTCGGGGGCGGGCACCGCGCCGAAGCACATGTGGAAGAAGTTCTCCGCACAGCCGAGCCCGGGGTCCGGCGGGATGGGCGCCAGGCCCCGGCGTCGGCGCTGGTCGGCGGCGACGACGGTGGGCAGTTTCGCCAGCAGGGTGAGGGACTTGGCGAGGTTGGGCGCGGGGCGGCCGTCGTCCTCGGTGGGGTCCTCGGCGCCGAAGAAGCTGACGGCGGTGCGCAGCACGTCCATCGGGTGGCAGGTCTCGGGCAGTTTGGCGAGCAGTTCGGCGGTGGTGCCGTCGAGCGGGCGCAGGGCGGCCTCGCGGGCCCGGAACTCCCGCAGCTGTCCGGGGTCGGGCAGTTCGCCGTGCCACAGCAGGTACGCGACCTCCTCGAAGGAGCGCTGGGCGGCGAGGTCCTGGACGGGGTAGCCGCGGTAGGTGAGGGAGTTGGTCTCCTGGATGACGGTGGAGATCCCGGTAGTGTCGACGACGACTCCGGCGAGTCCGCGGTGGATCCCGGGTGCGGTGGTGGGCATGGCTGGTCTCCGATGCGGGGTCAGGCGCCGGGTGGGAGGGTGAAGTCGTAGACGGCGGTGTCGAAGGCCGCGTACTGCTCGTATCCGAGGAGTTCGTACAGCCGGGAGCGGGTCTGCATGCGCGGCAGCAGCGACTCCTGGGTGCCCTCGGCGGCGAGGGTGCGCAGGCCGTCCTCGACCGCGCCCATGGCCAGGCGCAGCAGGGTGACGGGGTAGAGCGCGATCTCGTACCCGAGGTCCTGGAGGGTGCGGGCGTCGAGCAGCGGGGACTTGCCGAACTCGGTCATGTTGGCGAGCAGCGGGACGTCGACGGCCTTGCGGAAGGCCTCGAACTCGGCCTCGTCGGCGAGGGCTTCGGGGAAGATCGCGTCGGCTCCGGCGTCGACGTAGGCCTTGGCCCGGTCGATCGCGGCGCGCAGGCCTTCGACGGAGCGGGCGTCGGTGCGGGCCATCAGCAGGAAGTCGGGGTCGCGCCGGGCGTCGACGGCGGCGCGCAGGCGGCGGGTCATGTCCTCGCGGGGGACGACCGCCTTGCCGTCGAGGTGGCCGCAGCGCTTGGGGTTGACCTGGTCCTCCAGGTGCAGGCCGGCGAGGCCGGCGTCCTCCATCAGCTGGACGGTGCGGGCGGCGTTCATGGGCTCGCCGAAGCCGGTGTCGGCATCGATCAGGACGGGCAGGTCGGTGGCCCGGGCGGTCTGCTGGGCGCGGGCGGCGACCTCGGTGGCGGTGGTCAGGCCGATGTCGGGCAGGCCCAGGTCGGCGGCGAGGACGGCGCCGGAGAGGTAGGCGGCCTCGAAGCCGAGGTCCTGGATGAGCCGGGCGGAGAGCGGGTTGAGCGCGCCGGGCATCGTCAACAGCCGCCCGGTGGCGAGGCGTTCGCGTAGGGCGCGGCGGCGCTGGGCGGGGGTGGTGCGGGTGTGCAGCATCAGAACAGGCCCTTCGGGAGGAGCGCGTCGAACGCGCGCACGGCCTCGGTGTCGACGGCGGGGAACAGCTCGTCCAGGTCTGCGGCCTTCAGCTCGGCGAGATCGGCGGCGGCTGCCAGGAAGCGGTCCTGGTCGGCGGGGGAGACGACGCCCTCGGCCAGGGTGCGGAACTTCCGCTGGTACGCGGGGCGGTCGAAGGGGCGGGCGCCGGCGGGGTGGGCGTCGGCGACGCCGAGCTCGTCCTCGATCACCGTGCCGTCGTCCAGGGTGATCACCACGCGGCCGCCGAAGGCCCGGCGCTGAGGGTCGGGGTCGTGGTAGCGGGCGGTCCACTGCGGGTCCTCGACCGTGGTGATCTTCCGCCAGAGCGTCACGGTCTCGGGGCGTCGGGCCCGCTCGGGGGCGTAGGAGCGCTCGTGGTGCCAGGCGCCGTCCTCCAGGGCGACGGCGAGGATGTACGGGATGGAGTGGTCGAGGGTCTCCCGGCTCGCGGTCGGGTCGTACTTCTGCGGGTCGCCCGAGCCGGAGCCGATGACGTGGTGGGTGTGGTGGCTGGTGTGCAGGACGACCGAGCGGACGCCGCCCAGCGGTCCGGCCTTCTCGCGCAGCCGCCGTGCCAGGTCGATGATCGCCTGGGCCTGGTACTCGGCGGAGTGCTCCTTGGTGTAGGTGTCCAGGATCGCCCGCCTCGGCTCGCCGGGCGCGGGCAGCAGCACGGTGTAGTCGGACTGCGGGCCGTCGAGCATCCAGGCGAGGAAGCCGTCCTCGCCCTCGTAGACGGGGGACGGGGAGGTCTCGCCGCGCATCGCCCGGTCCACCGCCTCGATCGCGGCCTTGCCGGCGAAGGCGGGGGCGAAGGCCTTCCAGCTGGAGATCTCGCCCTTGCGGGACTGCCGGGTGGCCGTGGTGGTGTGCACGGCCTGCTGCACCGCCTGGTACACCGTCTCGGTCGGCAGCCTCAGCAGCGCGCCGAGCCCGCAGGCGGTGGCCGCGCTCAGGTGCGCGACGTGGTCGATCCGGTGGGCGTGCAGGCAGATGCCCCGCACCAGCGCGACGTGGACCTCGTAGGCGGCGACGATGCCGCGCAGCAGGTCGGCCCCGCTGCGGCCGGTGTGCTGGGCGACGGCCAGCAGCGGCGGGATGTTGTCGCCGGGGTGGGAGTAGTCGGCGGCGAGGTAGGTGTCGTGGAAGTCCAGTTCGCGCACCGCCGTGCCGTTGGCCCAGGCCGCCCACTCCGGCGAGACCCGGGTCGGGCTGCCGAACACCCGGGCGCCCGGCGCGCCGCGGTGGGCGAGCGCTTGGGCGCGGGCCACCGCCACGGGCCGGCGCAGAAGCGACGCGACGGCCACCGCCGCGTTGTCGATCACCCGGTTGACGGCCATGCTCACGCCGGCCGGGTCCAGCTCCTCGGTGCCGGTGGCGACGGCGGCGAGCTTCCAGGCGAGCTGCTCCTCACGCGGCAGCCGGTCGGCACTGGGGTGGACGTGGACGTGGTGCTCGATCACGGGACTCCTCGGGGGCGTTCGACGGCTCTCGGGCTTGCATGATCGAGCCTGCGCGTCGGACGGCCGATGATCCAGCATGCCAATCGGTGGAATCCGTACGGCGGATTCCTGTGAAGCTGCGAAACCTGCGAACCTCGCCGGGGAACCGGTTCCCCGCAGCGGCCCGGAACAGCGCAGCGCCCCGGAGAGCGCGCGGGTGGCGCGTTCTCCGGGGCGCTGGGCGTAGCGGGCGCCGAGGGGCCGTCAGGTCGAGGGGTGTGCGTGGAACCCGCGTCCGCTCTTGCGGCCGAGCAGGCCCGCCTCGACCATGCGGGAGAGCAGGGGCGGCGGCGCGTAGAGCGGCTCCTTGTACTCGTCGTACATGGACTCGGCGATGGCCTGCACGGTGTCCAGGCCGATGAGGTCGGCGAGTTGGAGCGGGCCCATGGGGTGGGCGCAGCCGTGGACCATGCCGGCGTCGATGTCCTCGGGGCTGGCGTGGCCGGCCTCGGCCATCCGGACGGCGGAGAGCAGGTAGGGCACCAGCAGGGCGTTGACGACGAAGCCGGCCCGGTCGCGGGAGCGGATGACGTGCTTGCCGAGGGTGTCCCGGGTGAAGGCCTCCACCCGGTCGAGGACGGTCGGGGCGGTGTGCAGCGAGGCGACCAGTTCGACGAGCGGCATGACGGGGGCGGGGTTGAAGAAGTGCAGGCCGAGGACGTGGGAGGCGCGGTCGGTGGTGATGCCGAGGCGGGTGACCGGGATGGCGGAGGTGTTGGTGGCCAGGACGGCGTCGTCGGCGACGAGCACCTTGTCCAGGGTGCCGAGCACCTCGGTCTTGACCCGTTCGTCCTCGACGACTGCCTCGACGACGAGCTGGCGGTCGGCGAGCGCTTCCAGGTCGTCGGCGAACAGCAGGTGGGCCCAGGCGTCCGTGCGCTGCTGCTCGTTGATCCGGCCACGGTCGACGGCGCGGTGCAGCGAGCGGTCGATCCGGGCCCGGGCGGCGCGCAGGGCGCCTCGGCCGGCCTCGCAGACGACGGTGTCCAGGCCGGCGCGGGCGAAGACCTCGGCGATGCCGGAGCCCATCTGCCCGGCGCCGACGACCGCGACGCGGCGGATGTCGTTCATGGTGTTGCCTCCGTGGTCGGGCGGCTCAGGCCGCGGTGCGGATCCGCACGAGGTGGCGGGCGTAGGCCTCGGTGGTGAGGAAGGCGGGCAGGTCGGCGCCGAGGGCGGTCTCCTCCAGGATCCGTACGGCGTCGTCCACCAGCGCCGGGTCGGCGCCCTCGGCGAGCAGGGTGGCGCGCTCGCGGTCGATCAGCCGCCGTACGAGGTCGGGGGTGGCGAGCGAGCCGCCGGTCAGCCGGGAGCAGTGGTGCTGCCACTGCCAGATCTGGCAGCGGGCGATCTCGGCGGTGGCGACGTCCTCCATCAGGCCGAAGACGGCGACGGCCCCGGAGCCGCCGAGCCAGGCCGTCAGGTAGCGCAGGGCGACGGCGACGTTGGAGCGCAGGCCCTGTTCGGTCGGCAGGCCGACGGACAGCCTGTGCACGCCGAGCAGGTCGGCGGCGGTGACCTCGACGTCCTCGCGGGTGCGGTCGAGCTGGTGCGGGCGGCCGTCGAGGACGGTGTCGAAGGCCGCCCGGCAGGTGGAGACGAGGCCGGGGTGGGCGACCCAGGAGCCGTCGAAGCCGTCGCCGGCCTCGCGCTCCTTGTCGGCGCGGACCTTGGTCAGGGCGGCCTCGTTGGCGGCGGGGTCGCGCTGCGGGACGGCGGCGGCCATGCCGCCGATGGCGTGGGCGCCGCGGCGGTGGCAGGTGCGCACCAGCAGGTCGGTGTAGGCGCGCAGGAAGGGCTGGGTCATGGTGAGGGTGGCGCGGTCCGGCAGGACGTAGCGGGGGCCGTGCGTGGCGAAGTTCTTGATCAGGCTGAACAGGTAGTCCCAGCGCCCGGCGTTGAGGCCGGCCGCGTGCTCGCGCAGCTCGTACAGGATCTCGTCCATCTCGAACGCCGCGGTGATGGTCTCGATCAGCACGGTGGCGCGGATCGTTCCGTGCGGGATGCCCAATTCGTGCTGGGCGAAGGTGAAGACGTCGTTCCACAGCCGGGCTTCGAGGTGGTTCTCCAGCTTGGGCAGGTAGAAGTACGGGCCGCTGCCGCGCTCGATCTGCCGCCGGCCGCAGTGGAAGAGGTGGAGGCCGAAGTCGACGAGGGCGCCGATCGCGGGGCGGCCGTCGATCAGCAGGTGCTGCTCGTCGAGGTGCCAGCCGCGCGGGCGCACGACGATGGTGGCGGGCGTGTCGCCGATCCGGTACCGCTTGCCCTCCGGGGTGGTGTCGTCGATCCGGCGTTCGATGGCGTCGAGCAGGTTCAGCTGGCCGGTGAGCAGGTTGTGCCAGGTGGGGGAGGTGGCGTCCTCGAAGTCCGCCAGCCACACCTTCGCGCCGGAGTTGAGCGCGTTGACGGCCATCCGGCGCTCGGGCGGGCCGGTGATCTCCACCCGGCGGTCCGCCAGGCCGGGTCCGGCGCCGGCCACCCGCCAGGTGGTGTCCTCGCGGACGGCGCGGGTCTCGGGAAGGAAGTCCAGGGTGCCTCCGGCGGCGAGCGCTGTCGCGCGGCGGCGGCGCTCGGCGAGGAGTTCGGCGCGGCGGCAGGCGAAGGCCCCGTGCAGGCGTGCCAGGAAGTCCAGGGCGTCAGGGGTGAGGATCTCGTCGAAGCGGTCCTCGTGTTCGCCGAGGACGTCGATGCGGCTGGGCTGGCTCATCCGGTTCTCCAGGTGGCGGGCGGGAGGGCGCCCGGGGCCTCGTCCCTCAACGAGGCCCCGGGCGGCGGGGTGAAAGGCGGTCTCTCCCCAAGGAGGCCGCCAGGGCGGCTCAGTGGAACTGCTCGGCCTCGGTGGAGCCGGTCAGGGCGAGCGTCTCGGCGTTCGGGTTGAGCGCGGTGGAGACCAGGTCGAAGTACCCGGTGCCGACCTCGCGCTGGTGCTTCACCGCGGTGTAGCCCTGCGGCACGGCCGCGAACTCGGCTTCCTGGAGGTCGACGTAGGCCGTCATCCCGTGCTCGGCGTAGCCGCGGGCGAGCTGGAACATCGAGTGGTTCAGCGCGTGGAAGCCGGCCAGCGTGATGAACTGGAAGCGGTAGCCCATCGCGCCCAACTCCCGCTGGAACTTGGCGATCTGGTCGTCGTCCAGGGCGGCCTTCCAGTTGAAGGACGGCGAGCAGTTGTAGGCGAGCATCTTGTCCGGGTACTCGGCCTTGAGCGCCTCGGCGAACTCGCGGGCCTGGGCGAGGTCCGGGGTGCCGGTCTCCACCCAGATCAGGTCCGCGTACGGGGCGAACGCGAGGCCGCGCGAGATCACCGGGGCCATGCCCGGCTCGACCCGGTAGAAGCCCTCGGCGGTGCGCTCGCCGGTGCAGAACCGGGCGTCGCGCTCGTCGACGTCGCTGGTCAGCAGGTTGGCGGCGAGCGCGTCCGTGCGGGCCACGATCAGGGTCGGCACATCCGCGAGGTCGGCGGCCAGGCGGGCGGAGTTGAGGGTGCGGACGTGCTGGGCGGTGGGGACGAGCACCTTGCCGCCCAGGTGCCCGCACTTCTTCTCGGAGGCGAGCTGGTCCTCGTAGTGGATGCCCGCCGCGCCGGCCGCGATCATGCCCTTGGTGAGCTCGAAGGCGTTCAGCGGACCGCCGAACCCGGCCTCCGCGTCGGCGACGATCGGCACCAGCCAGTCCGGCCCGCCGTCCGTCCCCTCCGCCGCGTCGATCTCGTCGGCGCGCAGCAGCGCGTTGTTGATCCGACGCACCACCTGGGGAACGGAGTTGGCCGGGTAGAGGCTCTGGTCCGGGTAGGTCTGCCCGGCCTGGTTGGCGTCGGCCGCGACCTGCCACCCGGACAGGTAGATCGCCTGCAGCCCGGCCCTCACCATCTGCACGGCCTGGCCGCCCGTCAGCGCGCCGAGGGCGTGCACGTAGTCCTGCTCGTGCAACTGCCGCCACAGGCGCTCGGCGCCCCGGCGGGCCAGCGTGTGCTCCTCGCGGACGGTGCCGGACAGCCGCACGACCTCGGCCGCCGAGTACGTGCGCTCGATGCCCGCCCACCGCGGGTCGGACGCCCACCGGGCGGCCAGCGCCGCCGCCTGCTGCTCCTGCTGCTGCCGGACCGACTGAGTCATGGGTCTGCTCCCCAGGGGTGCTCGTTGCGAAGGTTGTGAGGTGTCTCACCGCAAGGGTGAGTGGGCGGCCGGGCGGCGGCGGAACGCCGCAGGACGTGGATGCCCGGACAGCCTGCCCGGCCGCGACCGACCTGGTGTTTCGCCGCTGTCCTGCGCACCTCCCGGCCGCACCACCGACTCTGGCACCCCGCGGAGCCGCCGTCACCGATGGACCACTGCCAACTTCTGCGAACGGTCCTCGGCAAATCTGCGAAGGTTGCGACGACTCGGCCCCTCGCCGTGCGGCTAGGCTTCCCGCACCGGATCGGCCGACGCCCGGTGAGGGGAGAACGACACGATGGGAAAGGCCTTCGCCGGTGCCCGGCTGCGCCGCCTGCGCGAGGAACGCGGACTCAGCCAGGCCGCCCTCGCCCGGCTGATCGACCTCTCACCCAGCTACCTCAACCAGCTGGAGCACGACGCCCGCCCGCTCACCGTGCCCGTCCTGCTGCGCCTCACCGAGGCCTTCGGCGTCGAGGCCGGGTACTTCGCCCCGCCCGACAGCGCCCGGCTCACCGCCGAACTGCGCGACGCGCTCGGCGAGGAGCTCGCGGCCGGACGGGTCACCGCCGGGGACCTCGACGAGGTGGCCGCCCGCCTGCCCGCCGTGGCGCGGCTGCTCATGGACCTCGGCCGCAGCCGACGGGCGGTCGCCGAGCAGCTCGCCGTCCTCGCCGGGGACCGCGGCCCGGCGCCCGACACCCTCACCCCGCACGAACAGGTCCGCGAGTTCTTCTACCGCCGCCAGAACTACCTCCACGAACTCGACACCGCGGCCGAGGAGTTGGCCGCAGCCATCGGCCTGCGGCGCGGCGAGGTCAGGGCGGTGCTGGCCGACCGGCTCGCCTCCGGCCACGGCGTACGGACCGTCGCCGGAGGCGAGCACCTGCACCGGTACGACCCGCGCAGCAAGGTCCTGAGCCTGTCGGACCGGCTGCGCCCGGGCCAGCAGGCCTTCCGGATGGCCACCCAACTCGCCTACCTGGAACACGATCCGCTGCTGTCCGAACTCGCGGCCCAGGACAGCCCGGAAGGCTCCACCGCCTGGTCGCTCACCCGGATCGGCCTGGCCAACTACTTCGCCGCCGCCCTCGTGCTGCCGTACGCCGCCTTCCACGCCGAGGCCGAATCGGCGCGCTACGACATCGAGCACCTCGCCGACCACTTCGGCGTCGGCTACGAGACGGTCTGCCACCGGCTGAGCACCCTCCAACGGCCCCGGCTGCGCGGCGTGCCGTTCTCCTTCGTCCGGGTCGACCGGGCCGGCAACGTCTCCAAGCGCCAGTCCGCGACCGACTTCCACTTCTCCCGCACCGGCGGCACCTGCCCGCTGTGGAACGTCTACGAATCCTTCGCCGCCCCCGGCCGGGTCCACGTCCAGGTCGCCGCCATGCCCGACGGCCGGCGCTACCTCTGGACCGCCCGCGCCGTCACCCGCTCACCCGGCGGCTGGGGCCGCCCCGGCAAGACCTTCGCCATCGGCCTCGGCTGCGAACTCCGCCACGCCGCACGGCTCGTGTACTCGGCGGGACTGGACCTCGGCGACGTGGCGGCCGCCACCCCGATCGGGCTCGGCTGCAAGGTGTGCGAACGCCCGGCGTGCCCGCAGCGCGCCGCGCCCGCCATCGGCCGGCCGCTCGCGCTCGACGAGCACACCAGCACCTTCATCCCGTACCCCGCGCTGCCCGACCCCCGGAACTGAAGGCCGCCACCCGGCGTACCGGCACCTCCGTCCGAGCCCGACGCCCGTCCGTCCGAGCCCGACGCCCGTCCGTCCGAGCCCGACGCCCGTCCGTCCGAGCCCGACGCCCGTCCGTCCGAGCCCGACGCCCGGCGGTTCGCGCTCGGCGGGCTTCGCACGGGCACCGCCCGACCCGCTCCGGGAATCATGCAGGTGCTCGGAACTTCCCCGACGTCCGGTCCGACTTCTGTGCCGGGCGCCGTCGCCGACAGCGTCCGGCAGAGCACACCCCTTCACCCCAGGAGCGCGAGCATGTGCGGGATCACCGGCTGGGTGTCCTTCCACCAGGACATCGGCCAGTCCTTCCACCAGGACACCGGCCACGGCGCCGCCTCCGTCATCCAGGCCATGACCGACACCATGGCCCTGCGCGGACCCGACGCCGGCGGGGTCTGGCTCGGCCGCCACGCCGCGCTCGGCCACCGCCGCCTCGCCGTCATCGACATCGAGGGCGGCACCCAGCCCATGCCCGACCGCCCCGAACACCCGCAGGTGGTGCTCACCTACAGCGGCGAGGTCTACAACCACCACCGGCTGAGATCCGAACTCGCCGCCAAGGGCCACCGGTTCGAGACCCGGAGCGACACCGAGGTGGTCCTGCGCGCCTACCAGGAGTGGGGAGACGCCCTGGTCGACCACCTGGAGGGCATGTACGCCTTCGCCGTCTGGGACGACCGCGAGCAGCGCCTGCTGCTGGTCCGCGACCGGCTCGGGGTCAAGCCGCTGTTCTGGGCCGGGACCGACGGCGGCCTCGTCTTCGGCTCCGAACCCAAGGCCCTGTTCGCCCACCCCGAGGTGACCCCCACCGTGGACGCCGACGGCCTGCGCGAGGCCTACAGCCTGCTGTTCAACACCGGCCCCACCGTCTGGGCCGGCATCCGTGAGGTGCACCCCGGCAGCCTGCTCGTCCTCGACCGCGACGGTATCCGCGAACGGCGCTACTGGGAGCTGACCGCCCGCCCGCACACCGACGACCCGCTGACCACCACCGAGCTGATCGGCGGCCTGGTCGACCGCGCCGCCCGTACCCAGCTGGAGGCCGACGTCCCGCTGTGCAGCCTGCTCTCGGGCGGCCTCGACTCCACCGTCGTCACCGCCCTGATCGCCGACGAACTCCGGCTCCGCGAAGGGCCGCAGGCCACGCTGCGCTCCTACGCCGTCGACTACAGCGACCAGGCCGAACGGTTCACCGGCGACGTGCTGCGCACCGGCCACGACACCCCCTTCGCCGCCGAGGCCGGCGCGTTCATCGGCACCGAGCACTCCACCGTCGTCCTCGACCCCCGTGCCCTGCTCGACCCGGACAACCGGCGCGCCGTGGTCGTCGCCCGGGACTCGCCGATCGGCGTCGGCGACATGGACACCTCGCTCTACCTGCTGTTCGGGGAGATCCGCAAGCACTCCACCGTCGCCCTCTCCGGCGAGGCCGCCGACGAGGTCTTCGGAGGCTACCCGTGGTTCCACAACCCGAAGGCGCTCGCCGCTCGCGCCTTCCCCTGGCTCCTGGTCACCGGGGACCAGGCCGCCATGCCCCTGCACCCCGACCTCGCCGCCCAGCTGCGCATCCCCGAGTTCCGCGCCGACACCTACCGCACCGCCGTGGCCGCCGTCCCCCGCCTCGACTCCGAGAGCGCCGCCGAACACCGCCTGCGCGAGATGCAGCACCTCTCGCTCACCCGCTGGCTGCGCCAACTCCTGCACCGCAAGGACCGCCTCTCCATGGCCCAGGGCCTGGAGGTGCGGGTGCCCTACTGCGACCACCGCCTCGTCGAGTACGCCTTCAACACCCCTTGGGCGATGAAGAACCACGACGGCCGGGAGAAGAGCCTGCTGCGCGACCTCGGCCGGGGCATCGCCCCCGACTCGGTGCTCTGGCGGCCGAAGAACCACTACCCGGCCACCCACCACCCCGACTACAACGCAGGCCTGCAGCGGCTGGCCCGCGAGGCGCTGGACGTACCGTACGTACGGGACATCGCCGACGAGACGGTCGTCGGGGCCGCCCTCGACACGCCTGCCGGGCAGTTGCCGTGGGGCCACCGGCTCCGCCTGGAGCGGGTCGTCGACCTCGCGCTGTGGCTCGACCACCACCGCCCCGCCCTGGCCCTCTGACCTCGCCGCCCCGCCCTGGCCCTCTGACCTCGCCGCCTCACCACCTCACCGCCTCGCCCGGGTCCGGCCGTGGGCGGGTGCCGGTGGTGGCGCCGCCGCCGGGCCTCCCCGTCTCCCGGCCGGAACCGGGCCGGGGAGGCCGGGTGGCGTCAGCGCTCGGCGGTCAGGGGCGCGTAGGCGTCGGGGCGGCGGGTGGCGTTGAAGGGGAAGAGTTCGAGCCAGTCGTGGCGCTGGTCGAGGTCGAGGTCGGCGACCAGGACGGCGGCCTCGTCGCGCGGTGCCCGGGCGAGTACGCGGCCGTACGGGTCGACGATGAACGAGCTGCCGTAGAAGGTGAGTTCGCCTTCGGTGCCGATGCGGTTGGGGACGACCATGAAGGTGGCGTTGGCGATGGCGTTGCCGGTGATGACCTGCTGCCACAGCGGCTGGGTGTCGAAGCCGGGGTGGCCCGGCTCGGAGCCGATGGCGGTCGGGTAGACGAGGACGTCGGCGCCGGCGAGGGAGTAGGCGCGGGCGAGCTCGGGGAACCACTGGTCCCAGCAGGTCGGCAGGCCGATGGCGGCGTCGCCCACCTCGGCGAGGGGGAAGGCGTCCTCGCCGGCCGGGCCCTGGCGGAACCAGGTGTCCTCGTAGTAGCCCTCGGTCACGGGGATGTGCAGCTTGCGGGTGCGCTGCACCAGGGTGCCGTCGGGGGCGACGAGGATCGCGGTGTTGTAGCCGAGGCCGTCGGGGCCGTCCGGCCCGTCGGCCTTCTCGAAGAGCGAGGCGTGCACGTGGAGGCCGTGCTCGCGGGCGGCGGCCGCGGCGAACGTGAAGGTCGGACCGGTGCGCAGGTCCTCGGGCTCGACGGCCTGCGGGTGGTCGGCCTGGCGCAGCACGGCGAAGTACGGGGAGAGCGTGAGCTCCTGGAGGGCGACGAGGGTGGCGCCCTGTTCGGCGGCGAGCCGGATCCCCTCCAGCAGGCCGGCCCGGTGCTGCTCGGGGTCCGCGTGCCAGCGCTGCTGGACGAGGGCGACCCGCAGGGCGGCGCGCCGGGGTGCGCGGGTGCGGGCCGGGGACGCGGGCGGGTTCAGGGCGGTGATCAGGCGCATGGCGGGTCCTCGGGTCGTCTCGGGTGATGGTGTCGGGAGCAGCGGCCGAAGCCGTGCCGGAACGTTCCGGCACGGGTGACCCTAAGCTGTGCCGGAACGTTCCGGCAAGGGGGTGCGAGCAGCACCGCAGGCGCCCGGACGACGGGTGGCTCCCGGTACTGCGTCTAGACTTCCGGGCTGTGACCAGCCGATCCGTGACCCTGTTCGACGTGGCCCGGGCGGCCGGGGTGTCCAAGAGCACCGCCTCCGACGCCCTCCTCGGATCCGGCCGGGTGGCCGAGGCGACGCGCGAACGCGTCCAGGCCGCGGCCCGAGAGCTCGGCTACCGGCCGAACTCGGCGGCACGCAGCCTGCGCCGCTCCAGCACCGGGGCGGTGGGCCTGTACCTGCCGCGCACGGCGACCCGCCTCGACTACTACATGAAACTGGCGTTCGGCGCCGTCGAGCGGGCCCGCGAGGACGGCCTCGACGTGGTGCTGCTGGCCCCCGGGAAGGCGGCGGAGGACGGGCTGGCCGCCCGGGTCGACGGACTGATGGTCATCGATCCCGAGGTCGACGACCCGGCCGTGCCCGGCCTGCTGGCCGCCGGCGTACCCGTGGTCACCGGGGAGCGCTACCTCGGCGGCGGGGCCGCTCCCAGCGGGTCGGTGGTGTGCGACAACGCCACCTCGCTCGTCGCCCTGCTGGACCACCTCGCGCAGCGCGGGGCACGCCGCCCGGCGCTGCTGGCCCCCGGCCCGGGATCCGACTGGGCGGCCGCCCTGCGGGCCGCCGCCGCCGACTGGACCAGGCGCCATGGCGTCGAGGTCGCCGTGCGGACGGTCCCGTTCGCGGCCACGCCGACCGAGGCCGAGGCCGCCACCACGGACCTGCTCGCCGGCACCCCGGGCCTGGACGCCGTGGTCTGCGCCCCCGACGGCGCGGTGCCCGGCGTGCTGGCAGCCGTGGCCCGGGCAGGCCTGCGGGCCGGATCCGAGGTGCTGGTGGCCGCCTGCGTCGACGGCGCCGCGGCCCGCGGGTCGAGCCCGCAGGTGACGGCGGTGGACCTGCGCGCGGCGGAGTACGGCCGCGAATGCGCCGCCCTGCTCAGCGACCTGCTGTCGGGCGCGGCGGACCCGGGCGTGGTACGGACCCACGCGTGGGAACTCCACGTCCGTTCATCCACCGCCGGGCACGGCTGACACCGACCCCGAACGGACACCGGCCGCGGCCCCGGACGACGACCGGCCGTCCTCGTCTCCGGGGGCGAGGGCGAATACGTTCGTTCGGGTGGATTGGCGCCGATAACGACAGGTGGGGCACGGTCCGGCCGCCATGATGCCGTCACGGAACGACCACCCGTAGGGAGCGCCTCACCATGACGACGCAAGGCCAGGCCACCACCGAGACCGGCGACGAACCACTGGACCTGGCCGACCAGGAGCTGGTCCGCGATCCGTTCACCTCCTACGCGCACATCCGCGAACGCGAGCACCTGGTGCGGGGCCGCGTACGAGGCGTCGACCCCATGTGGGTGGCCACCCGCCACGACGACATCCGCACGATCATGAGCGATCCCGACTTCACCATCGACGCCGCGACCGTCCCCGGCGCGAAGGTGGCCCACCGCACCGAACAGACCTGGCAGGCCCGCGGCATGTACGCGGGCCACGAGAAGTACCTGCGCGCCGGGATCTTCGACTCGGACGGCTCCGACCACCGCCGTCTGCGCGGCCTGGTCGCCGCCGCGTTCTCCCCGCGCCGTGTGGCCGCGCTGCGCCCCCGGATCGAAGCCATCGCCGCCGACCTGCTCGACCGCCTGCCGGACCACGCCGAGGACGGCGTCGTCGACCTGATCGAACACTTCGCCCGACCGCTGCCCATCACCGTCATCTGCGAACTCATCGCCGTCCCCGAAGCCGACCGCGACCGCTGGCGGAGCCGCAGCGCCACCCTGGCCGCCGGCACCTGCGGCGAGGAACTGGGCGACGCGCTCGCCGGCATGGTCGCCGACGCCCACCTCCTCATCGGCCTCCACACCGCCGACCCCGGCGACGACCTCATCTCCGAACTGCTCGCGCCCCACCACGACGACCGCCTGAGCACCGACGAGCTCGTCTCGCTCATCACCAACCTGGTCGTCGCCGGGCACATCACCACCGTCAACCTCATCGCCAACAGCACCGAAGTGCTCCTCGCCCACCCCGACCAGCTCGCCCTGCTGCGCTCGGACCCCGCCCTCATGCCGCACGCCGTCGACGAACTCATGCGCTACTGCGGGCCCGTCGTGCGCGCGCTGCCCCGCTACGCCACCCGCGACACCACCGTCGGCGCCACCCCGGTGTGCGCCGGAGAAGCCGTCCTCCCGATCGTGTCCGCGGCCAACCGCGACCCTGCCGCCTTCGCCGACCCCGACCGCCTCGACCTCGGCCGCACCCGCCACAGCAAGGAGCCCCACCTCGGCTTCGGGCACGGCGCGCACCGCTGCCTGGGCGCGCACCTCGCCCAGGAGGAGACCGCCGTCGCCCTGGCCGCCCTGTTCAACCGGGTACCCGACCTGCAACTCGCCGTCGACCCGGAGCACCTGCAACGCGGCACCAACCCGCTCAACTGGCACCTGAAGACCCTCCCCGTACGCCTCCAACCCCCGAGCCACACGCCGCTGGTCTAGGGGCTCTCTTTCGGATCACGCCGGTCGTGCGACCTCGCTGACCGGCGACTTCTCAGCTGTCCTCCCGAACGGTGTGGTAACCCAGCGCGCGGGCCAACGCGGCGACGGTGTCGAAGTTCGCGGTGGGCGAGAGCGCGGAAACCGTCCGGCGATCGAGCGGGGCGTCCGCCAGCACGGCCGCCACCGCCTCCCGGTCGACGGACTGCTCGTGGTGGTCCTCGGCGTAGTCCACGAACGCCTCCGTACCGTCGGCGTCGGTGAGCAGGTCGAACAGCCAGTCGGCGCCGTCCGTCTCGCCGTCGGCGAACTCGACCGGCCCGCACCGCCAGTCGGTGCCGCCCGTCTCGCGCCAGGCGCACACGGTCGCGTCGAAGAAGCCTTCGAGCTGGAACTCCGGCGCCTGCGTGTAGTGCGCGAGCGAGCCGGGCAGGCCGTCGAGCAGGCCGGGCCAGTGCGCGCGGTCCTCCTCCCGCCACGGGGTGGCGTCGCTCTCGTGGTCGAACCCGTAGAGGAACACCCCGGCCGGGTCGAAGACGATCGCGTACTGGTCACCGGAACCGTTGTCCATGCACGCCAGATCGACGCCCGGACGCCACCCGGCCACGTACGAGTGGTCGGGTGCGTAGGGGGTGGAGACGATCGAGTCCAGCAGCGCCAGCGCCCGGCAGCGGGCGCGCAGCTCGTCGGGCCCGGGCAGGGCGGCCAGAAGGTGGTGAACAGTCATGGCGCACACTCAACAGCACGCCACTGACACTCCCGGTCCGCCCGCCTGCGCGGCGTACGAGCCGGTTACGGCTTGCGGGCCAGCGCGCAGGAGATCAGCTGTTCCCACACCGTCAGGGCGGGCCTGTCCACGCCGTTTCCGGTGCCGTCGTCGTCCGGCGTGGGGTCCGGCCGCCACAGTGAGCAGGGGACCAGGCCCGGTTCGAGGAGTTCAAGACCGTCGAACAGGCCGATGATCTCCTCGTCGGTGCGCCACTGGCCGCGGCCGAAGCTGCTCTGCAGCTTCTGCTCCAGGAGCCGGGTCTCCTCGTTCCCGCCGGAGCGGAAGTGGGAGATGTAGACCTGGCTGTCCGGCGGCACCCGGTCCACCCACCAGCGCGCGAGCTCGGCGGGGCGTTCGGCATCGGTGAGGTGGTGCAGTACGGCGCTGAAGACGACGCCCACCGGCTCGTCGAAGTCGACCAACTCCTGTAGGCCGGGGTCGTGGTAGAGCTCCTCCGGCTCGCGCAGGTCCGCCCGGATCACGGTGGTGCGGTCGTCGGCGGTCAGCAGGGCCCGGCTGTGGGCGACCACGACCGGGTCGTGGTCGACGTAGACGACGCGCGCGTCCGCACGGTGCCGCTGGGCGACCTGGTGCACGTTGTCGGCGGTGGGCAGGCCGCTGCCCATGTCGACGAACTGGGAGATGCCGTCGCGGGCCATGGCCGCCACGGCGCGAACGAGGGCCCGGCGATTGGCGAAGGCCACCGCCTGCGAACCGGGCAGGTCCTTGATGAAGAAGTCGCCGATCTCGCGGTCGACGGCGTAGTTGTCCTTGCCGCCGAGCAGATAGTCGTAGACCCGGGCGATGCTCGGGTTCGACTGATCATCCTCTGAGTTGCGATCGGTCACGGCAACAGACTCATAATCCCTTGGTCGTGGGTTTCGAGTCCCACCCGCCCCGCACTCGGTCAGCGCGGCTGTCCTTCACACAGGTCCCTGTGGCCTGTGAAACGTCCTCATTGTGCGATCGGAAATCTAGGGCACTGGGTGCGCCCGGACCGGGCTGCCCCGCCAAAGTTCACCCGGATGGGAACGCGGAAGCCGGTGGCTGGAGGACAACGCCTCTTGGTACGGGCTCGCCACCCCGCTGTCCGCGTCGCTCCCGCAGCGCGGCGACCTGGTGACCCTCATCGCCGCGAAGAACCCGACGGCTGGCACGGTCGGCCGGACCTGGCAGGCCCTCGACCCGGGTGAGGCCGGCACCGTGGAAGTCGCGCGGATCGCCCGCCTCGACGAGGTCGCTCTGCCCTGACCGGAGCAGGTGCGGTCTCCGGTTCTGGTGGGGCCGGTTCACAGAACGGCCCCACCAGACTTTGTCGTGGTGTCGGCTACCCGAGGCTCTCTGCGACGCGGATGAGTTCCTCGTCCGAGAGTCGTGGGGGGCCGCCGGTGGTGACGGCGAAGGTGTAGGTCCCGTCAGACCATGTCAGCGACCGGGGTCCGCTATGAGAATCCGGTTGTGTGATGGTCGCGGGGTGGCCCTTGACGCTGGCGGCCCGGCCGGCTGGTGGCGTGCTGTTCCGGAGAGTCTGGCTGATGATCAGGGACCCTGCTTCGGGCCCCGTTCCCAGCCGGTACCCGCTTGCCCAGGCGGGGGTGTCGGTCGGGAGCGGGGCCAGGCCGGGCAACTGGACCATCCTGCCTGCGGGGTAGGGGTAGTAGTTCTCCGGCAGGAACGCGGGCCGGAGAAGGTTGCGCTCGTCGAAGTGGATGACGGGCTTGCCTGCGGGGTCGTTCAGCGCCCTGGTCCCGAGCGGTTTGTTCAGGTGGGTTGTGATCTGTCCGATGCCACCTGGGTCGCAGGACCCCGGGGCGACAGTGTGCCGCAGGGAGACCTTTACTGTCTCGGCGGTCTCGCGGGCCACGAGCTCGGGTTGCTTCTCACAACTCCAGCCGATGCTGAGTGTCAGGGTCTGGCTGTCGGAGCTGAGCAGCAGCAGCTGGCCGGTCACGGGGCCTTCGTGGACCTTGGTTTCCGGGCCCCGGTTCACCCATGCGTTGATCGCGAAGCCGCCACCGAGAATGGCCATGGCAGCCACGGCGGTCAAGCGATTCCGTCGTCCGCGCTTTGATATCTGACGGACGGTACCTTGCGTCACGAGCCCTCCCCGGCGGTCGCGGCCATGCTTGCGGCATGGCGTGCGCGAAGTCAAGCGAGATGGGAAGCGGAACTCACTGGGCAAATCGTTCAAAGATGTGCCGTTCAATTGCCAAGAAATGGCAAAGCCCTGACGGTTGTGCCCGGAAAGGTCTCGCAAGGGTGCTTCTGGGGCTTTTATTTGCGGTGTGCGGGGCGTTGGCTTGGCGCTACCGTGCTGGGTGCAACGTGGTCCACGAAGGCTCTGATTGAATCCAATTCGGGGGGAACCGAATGGTTCAAAAAAGCAGCTCCGGTCGGAAGTGGATAATTCTAGCCACTGCCCTACTGGCGTCGGTGTCCGCAATTGCTCCGGCTGTCGCCATATCGGGGGATGGCACCCTCACCACACCGTCGGCTCAACCAGGCAACGCACCCAAGAGGAAGCTGCCGGCCGGCGCCACCGGTGCAGCTGCGCTGCTGGGGGCCGCCAAGCCGGAGGTCATCGAGCTCATGAAGAAACAGGAGGTCCTAGACAAGGTCGTCGACCGTATCACCGGAGGGCAAGAGGAACAGAACCGGGATCGGATCCCGGGATTTTCCGAAGTCGAGGTCGACCCAGGGGTCAATCGCATCACCTTGCACTGGAAGGGGGAGCTTCCGGACACAGTTCACGGTGTGCTCCAAGACCTTCCGAAGGACGTGAGCGTGCAGGTCGTACCTGCCAAGTACTCCAAGGCGGAGCTGCATGCAGCCCGTGAGAAACTGCTGTCGAACGGCAAGCCGATCCCCATCGCGGCGAAGAGGCCAAGCCACATCAACAGTATCGGGCCGTCGCTTGACGGAAGCGGCCTCGACCTCGGCTACGAGACGGACGACGAGCGGGCCCCCGAGATGCAGGCAGTCCTTCCGCCGCTTCCCGCCGAAGAGCTGACGCCGCAGGTGGAGGCCATCGCATCTGCCATCGCCGGTGTGGAAGTCCACGCCCGCCACCAGGCGATGGTTGTGGACCTGACGCGAGGAGAAGACTCCGAGCCTTGGTACGGCGGCGCCGGCATTCATCAGCCCGCGGGTGGGACGATCTGCTCCACTGGCTTCGGGGTATACAAGCCCTCGGCTCAGGGCAAGAACTTTGTCACCACTGCCTGGCACTGCGGCGCAGGCTCGTACGAGACCTGGTACAGCCATCAGTACATGGGATACGCCAACGAGGGTGACGGAAACGCCGCCGATGACACGATCGGTATCGTCCCGCGCGACAGCCAGCACTCGGGCGGATACGTCTATGGCGGCCCGTGGAACGAGAGCAGCGGTTATGCCCTTCAGGTCTCCGGTTCCGGCGGCAACAACGTAGGCGACTACGTCTGCCACTCCGCCGCCAACTCGGGGGCGCACTGCGGTCTTCGCGTTCTGCAGGTCGATCGGCAGATTCAAGGGCCTAACAAAGTCTGGCGCAAGTTCGCTGACCAGGTCGTTCAGACGGACCCGAACGACATTGCCGCCGCCAACGGAGACAGCGGCGGACCTGTCGTCACGGAACTTGGCGGAGGCAAGCTCCAGGCCCGCGGAACCATCACGTCGCTTGAGAAGGAGACCAACTGCGGCGGCCGAGCGACCTCTGACGGTGGAACTCGAACGCCGTGGTGCTTCAACGGAATGTGGTACGTCCCCATTTCCCAGACGCTCGCCGACATGGGGTGGGTCCTGAGGACAGACAACCCGTGAGAACAAACCGCTCCTGAAGCGGTATCCCGGTGCCGCGAGCTCTCCGCTGACGGGTTGCAGCAGCAAGGTGCGGTGGCGAGACCTTGGTCTCGCCCCCGCACCTTGCTGCGGTGGCGGACCTGTGGCGCGGATCCCAGGTCATTCGCGGCTCCTACGCTTGTGACCATGACCTCCGCCAACCCCCTGAGCAGCGGCATGTCCGCATCCTGGCGGCTCGACCGCTCACCTAGAGATCGACGACCACGACATCGCCGACCAGGTCCGTTCGTACGAGCTGCGGCACACCGCCGGGCAACTCCCCGAACTCCAACTGCTGCGGCAGACCGCCAACCCGGAGTGGGAGGGCGCCGCCCGCGTCGCGGTGGGCGAGGATCCGGGCCCGGCCGCCGCCGCGTTCTTGGCCGTCCTCGACCCCGCCGAGACTGAGCGCGCGGTCCTGGCCCGGCACGACCTCCTCTGACGCCGAGCCGGCTCATCGGGGTCTGGGTGCGCCGGCAGGCCGGCGCCCGGGCGGGGGCGCCGGGTGTTCGTGCGTTTGGGGGGCACAGTGCGTGGCGTGTCCTGGAAGCGCTTTGACCGTGCGTCTTACTGGGGAGCGGCTGCTGGGACCGGCGGCCTCTGGACCGCCGCCCCCTGCAGAGGAGAGCACAGTGGCGCAGAGCAAGGCAGCCCTCGATCTCATTCCTTCGTGGAGCCGCTTTCCGAGGGTTGATGTCGTCCCGGCCCGGGATCCGGAGGCGGTGCGGGATCCGGAGGCGGTGGGGCTGCCGGTGGTCCAAGGGGCGGTGGCGGTGCCGGCGTGGATCGGGCTGGGCCCGGGGGCCGTGGAGGCCGCCGGCATGACGGGGGCGGCGGGCCGGGTGCTGCTGGTGCCCCGGGAGGACGGGCCGGACGTCGTGCTCTACGGGACGGGGCCGGAGGGTGCGGCAGGTCCCGATGTGCTGAGGGACGCCGGGGCGGCCGTGGCGCTCGCGGTGCCGGGCCGTTCGCGGCTGGCCGTCGTGGTGCCGTCCGGGGCGGGTGCGACGCCGGCGGAGGCGGCGCAGGCGTTGGTGGAGGGGGTGCTGCTGGCCCGTTACGGCTTCGATCCGCTCAAGCGCGAGCCGTCCGGCACGGCGCTGGAGGCCGTCACGGTCGTGGCGGGTTCGGGTTCGGGCTCGGGCTCGGACTCGGACTCGGACTCGCGCGAGGCCGTCGAGCGGGGCGTCGAACGCGGGGTGTGGCTGGCCCGCGCGACGATGCTGGCCCGGGACCTGGCCAGCGCGCCGCCCAGCCTGCTGACCGCGCCGGACCTGGCCGAGGTCGCGGTGCGGCTCGGCGCGCAGTGCGGCCTGGAGGTGGAGGTGTTCGGGCAGCGGGAGCTGGAGGAGTTGGGCTGCGGCGGCCTGCTGGGCGTGAACCGGGGCGGCGTGGACGAAGCCCGCATGATCAAGATCACCTACCTGCCCTCCGACGCCGGTGACGGGACGCCCCGGCTGGCCCTGGTGGGCAAGGGCATCACGTACGACTCCGGCGGCATCAGCCTCAAGCCCGCCGACGCCGTGCACGCGACGATGAAGAACGACATGTCCGGTGCCGGCGCGATCCTGGCGGCCCTGTGCGTCCTGGCCGGGCTCGGCTGCCGGACGGCCGTGACGGGCTACCTGATGTGCACGGACAACATGCCCTCGGGTTCGGCGCTCAAGCTGGGCGACGTGCTGTGGATGCGCGGCGGCACGAGCGTGGAGGTGGTCAACGCCGACGCGGAGGGCCGCCTGGTCATGGCGGACGCCCTGGTCCTGGCCGGCGAGGAGCCGGGGGACGCGATCGTGGACATCGCCACCTTGACCGGCGCGTGTCTGCGGGCGCTCGGCGCCGAGACAGCGGGCGTGTTCGGCAACGCCCAGCCGCTGGTCGACCAGGTCCTGGACGCCGCCGCCCGCACCGGCGAGCCGGCCTGGCAGCTGCCGCTGTCGCGGCGCTACCGGCCGGAGCTGGACTCGGAGGTGGCGGACCTGAAGAACATGGGCGGCCCCAACGGCGGGGCGATCCATGCCGCGCTGTTCCTGGAGGAGTTCATCGCCGGCCGACCCTGGGCGCACATCGACATCGCCGGGCCGGCCCAGAACGACAAGCCGAGCGGCTGGCGCACCAAGGGCTGCACCGGCTTCGGCGCGCGCCTGCTCGCCGAGCTCGCGCTGGCCTTCACCCCTCCGTCGACGGCCGCGCGCACCGACTCCACCCGCTCGATCAGTGAGGAGGCCGGCCGGTGAACGTCCTCGCCCACGCCCAGGCCGACGGACCGCAGGACAAGAGCGCCACCGCCTCCGGGAGCGGAAAGTCCGGCGGCGGGTCGGGGCGCGTCCTGGACGCCATCGAGAAGATCGGGAACAAGGTCCCGCACCCGGCCATCATCTTCCTGCTGCTGTGCGTCGTGGTGATCGTGCTGTCGGCGGTCCTGTCCGCGTTCGACGTCCACGTCACCAGCGAGACGGTCAAGTCCGTTCCCTACCCGGCCACGCAGGTCCACGAGGGCGGCACCGAGTACCCGGGCACCCACCTGCCGCCGGAGTCGACGTACACCCACCGCTACGAGACCGTCGTCGAGACGACGAAGGTCGAGAGCCTGCTGTCCGGCGACGGCGTCCGGTTCCTGTTCACCTCCGCGGCGCACAACTTCAACGACTTCGGCGTCGTCGCGGTCATCCTCGTCATCATGGTCGGCGTCGGGCTCGCGGAGGAGGCCGGACTGATCGCGGCCCTGATCCGACGCCTGGTCAGGATCTCACCACCGGAGACCCTCACCGCGATCATCGTCTTCGCCGGCATCCTGTCCAGCATCGCCTCCGACGCCGGCTACCTCGTCCTCATCCCGCTGGGAGCGGTCGCCTTCATCAGCGCCGGACGCCACCCGCTCGCCGGGATCGCCGCGGCCTTCGGCGGGGTCAGCGCGGCCTTCAGCGTCAACCTGCTCATCGCTCCGATCGACGGCATCATGACCGAGATCACCAACCAGGCGATCAGGCTCGTCAACCCCGGCCAGTCCCTCAACCTGACCGCGAACTACTACTTCGCGATCGGCTCCACCCTGTTCCTCACCATCGTCATCACCTTCGTCACCGAACGCATCATCGAACCCCGCCTGGGCCCCTGGCAGCCGGGGGACACCGTCGCCGTCGCGGACAGCGAGGAGCCCTCCGTCGACACGGCGGCCGAGGCCCGGGGGCTGCGCTACGCCGGCCTCTCGCTGATCGCGCTCGTGGTGGCCGTCACGCTGCTCGCGTTCATCCCCGGCGCGCCGCTGCGCAACCCGGAGACGGGGAGCCTGTTCGAGGACTCGCCGTTCATGGACGGCCTGATCGTCATCATCATGATCGCGTTCCTGGTGATGGGCCTGGCCTTCGGCGCGGGGGCGAAGACCCTGCGCGGCAGCGCCGCCGCGATGGACGCGATCACCAAGACCTTCGCCGGGCTCGGCGGCCTGATCTTCCTGCTGCTGATCATCGCCCAGTTCATCTCGTACTTCAATTACAGCAACATCGCCACGGTGGTCGCCGTGCAGCTCGCGGACCAGCTGGAGAGCGCGAACATCGGCGCGATCTGGCTCCTGATCGCCTTCATCCTGCTGACCTACGTCATCAACCTGATCATCCCCGGAATCATCCCCAAGTGGGCGATCTTCGCGCCGATCTTCGTGCCCCTGTTCATCCGCCTCGGCGTCGCGCCGCAGACCGTGCTGGCCGCCTACCGGGTCGGCGACTCCCCGACGAACGTCGTCACCCCGCTGATGGTCTACCTGCCGTTCATCGTCCTGCAGTGCCAGAAGTTCAGGAAGCAGGCCGGCGTCGGCACCGTCATCTCCCTGATGATCCCCTACACGGTCGTCGTGGCGGTGGCCTGGCTGCTGTTCTTCGTCGCCTGGTACGCCATCGGCATCCCGATGGGGCCGGGCGCACCCGTCAGCCAGTGAACCGGCGCCTGCCCCTCCCACCAGCAGGGTGAGACGGTGAGCGACGCCGTCCTGTGCCTGCTCGTGCTGGCCGTGCTCATCGCCCTGTTCGTGTGGAACCGGTTGCCCGTCGAGCTCGTCGCGCTCGGCTCCGCCCTTCTGCTGCCGGCCGTCGGGCTGCTGCCCGCCGACCGGGTCTTCGCCGGGTTCGGCGATCCGGTGGTCGCCCTCATCGCCGCCCTCTTCGTGGTCAGCACCGCCCTCCAGGCCACGGGCGTCACGACCTGGGCAGGCCGGGCACTGGCGGCGCTCGCCGGCACCGGTGAGCGCCGCCTGCTCGTCCTCACCATGCTCGCGGCCGCCCTGCTCACGGCCCTGATCACGGTCAACGGAGCCGTCGCGGCCCTGCTGCCGATGACCGTGCTGCTCGCCGTCCGCCACCGTCTGCCCGTCTCCAGGCTCGCGATGCCGCTGGCCTTCGCCGCACACGCCGGCTCGCTGCTGCTCCTCATCGGGTCACCCATCAACGTGATCGTCTCCGAGAGCGCGGCAGCGGCCGGTGCCCGGCCCTTCGGGTTCTTCGAGTTCGCGGTGGTGGGACTCCCGGTGCTGGCCGGCACCGTCGCCATCTGCGCCTTCCTCGGGCGGGCCCTGCTGCCCGCCCGCACACCCGACGCCCTCCCGGCCGACCTGAGCCGGCACGCCCGCACCCTGATCGACCACTACGCGCTGACCCGCGACTCGGCCGCCCGGCAGGTCCCGCAGGGCTCGGACGCGATCGGCGCGTCGGTCGAGCAGCTTGCCGCCACGGCCCAGGACGGGGTGCTGGTGCTCGGAGCCATGGCCGCCGACGGCCATGACCCACGGGGCACCGGGCCCCTCGCCGCCGGGGACATCGTCATCCTCCGGGGCACCCCGGCCGCCATCGACGGTTTCAGCGACCGCCACCGTCTGGAGCCCCTGCCCCCGCCGTTGGACGACCACCCCGCGAGCGTCCTCCTGGACCAGCACACGGGCCTGCTCGAACTCGTCGTCAGCCCGCGTTCCTCCTTCGCGGGCATGACCGCCTTCGCCGGTATGACCGACAGCACCGGCGACCTGGCCGTCCTCGCCGTGCACCGCCAGGACCGACCCGTAGGCCCCCAGCCCCTGACGCTCGCTCCGGGCGACCACCTGCTGCTCCGCGGCCGGTGGGACGAACTCGAGCGTGCCGGCGCCCGCCCCGGTGTGCTGGCCGTCGACCAGCCCTCCGGCATCCGCGGCCAGGCCGCCCCGCCAGGGGGCGCCGCCGTGCGCGCCCTCGCCGTGCTCGGCGGCATGATCGCTCTGCTCGCCTCCGGCGCCACACCGCCGGCCGTCGCCGCGACCCTCGCGGCGCTGCTCCTGGTCGCCCTGCGCGTGGTGCGCGTCGACCAGGCCTACGGCGGCATCTCCTGGACCACCCTGGTCATCGTCGGTGGCATGTTCCCGCTCTCCGAGGCCATGAAGTCCTCCGGAGCGGCGGAGAAGGTCGCCCACCTCGTCGTCACCGCGGCCTCCGGCAACGGCCGGCTGCTGCTGCTCGCGGTGTTCCTCCTCACCGCCGTCCTGGGCCAGTTCATCAGCAACATGGCGACCGCGCTGATCGTCGCCCCGATCGCCGTCAACGCCGCGAGCGATGCCGGGGTCTCCGTCCTGCCCGTCCTGATGTGCGTCGCGGTCCCCGCCGCGGCGGCCCTGCTCACCCCGGTGGCCACCGCCGCGAACCTCATGGTCATGAGCCCCGGCGGCTACCGGTTCGGTGACTACTGGCGGCTCGGCCTGCCGGTCCTGGTCTGGTACCTCGTCGTCGCCACGACCGTCGTTCCCCTGGTCTGGCCGCTGTGAACGGAGCCGGCCGCCGTGAACGGAGCCGGCCGCCGTGATCGGGCTTGTGGACGGTTACTCGGCCGGGGTGTCGCTCCGGTCTGCGGGCGGCCTCCGGACCAGGCCCGCGGGGTCGACGAAGCGCACCGTCGTCCGGGCCCGGAGGCCGGCGGCGCAGTCGGCCAGCAGCCTGCGGGCGATCGGGCGCACGGCGGTGACGTGGGAGAGGTCGACCGTGACCAGCGGCCGGGGCTGGTCGCGGGCCAGGCGGCGGACGCAGTGGACGATCTCCTCGGCGGCCGCGAAACCGAGGTCGCCCAGCAGCTCCAGGTGGTGCGCGCCGTGGTCGGTGCGCACCACCTGGAGCGGTGAGCGGGCACGCTCGGTGTGCCGCAGGACGTGCAGGCCCAGCTCGGCGGACAGCTCGCGCAGGACGGCGCTCGCGCGGACGCTGTTGCCCCGAGGGTCCAGCGGGGGGCTGAACACGCCGACGCCGAACTGGCCGGGGCTCACGGCGCAGACCCCTCCGCCGACACCGCTCTTGGCCGGCAGGCCCACCCTCAGCATCCATTCGCCGCTGTGGTCGTACATGCCGCAGGTGGCCATGACCGACAGCGTGGCGCCTGCCGCGTCGGCGTCCACGACGCGGCGCCCGGTCACCGGGTTGCGCCCGCCGTTGGCCAGCGTGGCGCCCATGACGGCCAGGTCGACGGCGGTGACCTCGATCGCGCACTGGCGGAAGTACACGTCGCAGGCCTGCTGGGCCGGGCGCTCCAGCACGCCCTGGGAGAGCGTGAGGTAGGCCAGCGCCCGGTTGCGGTCCCCGGTGGCGGCCTCGGACCGGTAGACGTCCTCGTCGACCGTCAGCCGGCGGCCGGCGAAGCCCGACAGGGTGTCGCGGATCCGTTCGAACGCGGCCTCGCCGTCGCCGCCGATCAGCGCGGTCGTCACGATCGCCCCGGCGTTGATCAGCGGGTTCGCCGGGCGCCCGGTGCCCGCCTCCAGGCTGATCGCGTTGAACGGCTCCCCGCTCGGCTCGAACCCGACCCTCCTGGCCACCTCCGTCAGGCCCAGCTCCGACAGTGCCAGCGAGTACACGAACGGCTTCGAGACCGACTGGATCGTGAAGGCGGCCGACGCGTCACCGGCCTGGTAGGCGTGGCCCTGGACGCTGACCATGGCGAGGCCGAAGGCGTGCGGGTCGGCGCGGGCGAGTTCGGGGATGTAGCGGGCGACGTCACCGGCGGTATCGGCGCGGTGCCGTTCGACGAGTTCGGCGAGCACCGCCGTCACGGGCTCCATCAGCGCACCACGGCGGCGCGGCGCGCGGGCCCGGTCGGGCCCTGCCCCCGTGCGGGGGCCGCCCGGCGGAGGGGATTCACGGGGTGAGGAGGCGTTGCTTGGCCGCCGTGAACTCGTCGTCGGTCAGCATCCCGCTCTGCCGCAGTTCGACGAGGCGTTCGAGCTGGGCGAGCGTCTGGTCGTTCGGCGCGGCGGCCGGTGCGGCCGGTGCGGGCTGAGGCGCGGGCGCTGGCGGAGGCTCCGGCGCGGTGGCCTGCTGGTGCCGGGCGGCGACCCTGCTCGACACGGACGTGGCGGTCCCGGCGATGACGGCGGTGCGGGCGGCGGTGCCGATGAGCCCCGGGCGCCCGCCGCGCGACAGACGGCGGCCGATCATGACAGCCTCCTTCTCGGAGTCCGGCTCCCCTTCGAGAGTCCGATCCTTCAGAGTCCGATCGCGGCGAGGTCGGCCGCCACCACGGTGTGCGGCACGTGCTCGCGCGTGACGAGGATCCCGTCCGCGTCGTCGAGTGCCCGTAGCAGCGGCGCGGCCCAGCGGTGCTCCCAGACGATGATCGCCGCCGAGCACCCCGCCGGGATCTCGTCACAGATGCTGGCCAGGTCCTCGTCGCTCAGCAGGCCCATGATCTCGCCGTCCAGCTCGGCGAACACGGCCGCTTCGTCGCTGTCCAGGGCATCGAGTTCGAGGACGCGGACCGCGCCCTGCTCGTCCCTCTTGATGAAGGTGAGGTCGAGGATGCGGATGATCCCCTCGGAGGTCAGGCGCTTGAGCTCCGGCAGGATCGCCCCCCGGAACCGGTTGCCCGGGAAGGCCATGACGGCGTACTCGACCGGCCCGACGTCCATGGCGTCACGCCCCTTCCGCATCGCGTCCCCGCCCCTGCCTTCATCCTCCGCCGAGCCCGGCGCCGCCGCGACCGCGCGGACGGCTCACCCGTACTGATGACGTACTGAGGGCGCGCTGTTGACGAGTGGAACCGGATCGCCGGGGGCTGCGCCACCGCCCCCGGCGATCCGCCGCACCGCCGGGACCTGCGGAAAGCCGCCGCAGAGGGGTGAGCGCAGGCGGCCCGCCGAGGCGTGTGCGAGGAGCGGAAACGGGCGCCCGGCCGCGACGGGGAGCGGTACCGTCGGGCGGGTGACCCGACCGGCCGAAGAACCCTGCGACCGGACCTGCCGCGCACCCGCCGCGGCCGTGTGAGGAGGAGTCCTGTGTCATCGCCTTGTGACCCCCGATACGCCGCCGTCGGCGATGTGAGCACCGCGCTCATGATGATCGACTCCCGGCTCAAGGCCGTCTACGACGGTAAGACCGGGACGGACCCCGAACAGCAGCGGCTGGTCGACGAGTTCGCCGCATCCGTGGGCCCCGACGAGTTCAACGCGCTGCTGGACGGCGCGTGCACGCTCATCTACCTGTTCATGAACTGGCTGCGGTCGGCCTGCGAGGAGCACGACAAGGACGTCATCGAGCACGTGGTGCCCACCCTCGTGGCCACGATGCGCATGATGCCCAGGACCTTCCGCCCCGAGGTCATCCCCACCATGGCCGGCCTGGTGATCGCCGCGGGCAGTGGTCTGAGTCCCAACCTGTGGCGCGCGCAGTACGGACCATGGACCGGTGCCGAGATGAACCCCCTGGAAGCCACGGCCACCCTGCTCGCGGAGCACGTCAACCGGGTCTCCGGCGACGACCACGACTTCGCCACCCGCCTGATCACCGACGCCCTGTCCAAGCTGGACCAGGGCTGAGGCGCCACCGCGTGCCCTCGACCACGGGGTCGAGGGCCGGTCAGCCGGTGATCGCGGAGAGCCGCCGTCGCGGTGTCACGACTGCTCGCCCGCCCGCAGTTCGGTGGCGATCTGGCGCCGGCCGGTGACCAGCGTCTCCAGCACCACCCCGAGGCCGACCAGCAGGGCCAGGCCCGCGGTGGGCAGCAGCACCGGCATCAGCGCGGGGGTGACGAGCTCCCCGACCCTGGCGCCGACCAGGGTCGAGATGTCGAACGCGCCGCCCAGCAGGGCGACCGCCGCCACCGCGACCAGCCCGCCGCCGACGGCGGCCGCCAGGGTCTGCGGCAGCGCCTCGGCGACGATCAGGGCCAGCCCCTGGCGGGGCCGCAGGCCCATGGTGCGCAGCCGGGCGAGCACGGCCGTGCGGTCGGGCGCGGCCCGGAACAGCGTCAGCAGCACGGCGAGCAGGGCGAACCCGGCGCCGGCGGCACCCGAGTACCAGAACAGCCGCCCGGCGGCGTGCTGCAGCGGGTCGCCGCCGAGCTCGGCGACGGTCTCCCGGCTGCTGTGCACCGTGTATCCCGCGGGCAGGCCGTGGACGGCCTTGCCGACGGCCGCGGCGTCGTCCGCGATCATCTTGGCCAGGCCGGTCGGCTGGACCCCGCCGTTGTCCCGCAGTGCCGTCCTGACCGCTTCGGGGTCGACCTCGCCGACGGCGAACCACTTGTTCACCCGCTTGGCGTCCGGCAGTCGCTCCCAGGCGGGGCCGGCGGGAACGACGGCGAACGGCCTGCCCGGGTCCGGCAGCGCGGGGGTGGCGCCGACGGTCCCGGCGACAGTGAGGCGCAGGTCGTTGCCGTTGGGCGTGCGCACCTGGGACGACCCTGCGGCCAGGCGCTCGGCCAGGTCGCGGCTGACCAGCGCGGGCACCGGGGTGTCCCGGCCGCCGGCCGCCCCGGCCAGCTTCGCCGGGTCGAACCCGCCGGCTCCGAGGGTCCGGGCGATCTCGGCGTACGCCGCCGGATCGGTCACCATCACCAGGTAGGCCTCGGTGTAGCGCTGGTCGGCGCCGGCGATGCGGGCTTTGGGCTCGACCCAGGCCGCGGTCGAGGCCCGGACGCCGGGCAGGGCGTCGGCGGCCTTGGTGAACGACTCGGACAGGGTGGCGTAGCCGGGGAGGGAGACGCCGATGTCCCCGCCCGTGGAGATGCGCGCGGCGCGGGTCCGGGCGTGATCGACGGTGTCGAGCACGGTGGCGCCGAAGCCGGTCGTGGTGACGGCGATCACCAGGGCGAGCAGCGGCAGTGCGGAGGGCCGGCGGCGGCCCGAGCTGTCGCGGGCGGCGCGGGCCAGGCCGAGGAAGCCGATCAGGCCGCGGCCCCGGCCGACGAGGGCGGCCAGCCAGCCGACCACCATCGGCTCGATGCGGGCCAGCAGCAGGCCACCGGTGACGGCGAGCAGGAGCGGGGCGGCCACCAGCAGCGGATCCAGCCCGGAGCCGGTACCGACGCCCCGGCGCCGGACCTCCGCCACGGCCGCGGCGGTGACCGCGAGGACGGCGAGTTCGCCGACCAGTCGGCGTCGGCCGCCGGCCGGCCGCCTGCGTGCCCACAGCAGGGCCGCGCGGGCCGGGAAGGCCAGCAGCGCGATCAGGGCCGCGGCCAGGGCCGCCAGCACCGAGCGGTCCCAGCGGGGGGTGGGCAGCAGCACCAGGGCGAGGGCCGTTCCGAGCACGGCGGCCGGCAGGACGGTGACGGCACCCTCGGCGATCAGCCGTCGCAGCACCCCGGCACGGGAGCCGCCGCGGGCCTGGAGCAGCCTGATCTCGGCGGCGCGCCGGTCGGTGGTGAGGGCGGCGGCCAGGAACAGCACCACGGTGGCGACGCCCGCCACGGCGACCGGGCCGATCGTGCTGAGCGGTAGCGAGGCCTGGTAGCGGTCGTTCGCCCGGGTGAGGATCTCGGGAAGGCCCGAGGAGGTGTGCAGGTCGGTACGCCGGGTCGCGTCGGCCAGGGCGGTGGAGTCGCGCCCGGTCAGGAAGGAGCTGAGGATGCCGCGGGTGCGGTCGAGCTGGTCGGCGTGCAGCGAGGCGGCGTCGACGGGCAGCCGCCAGAAGTTCTCGGCGTTCGAACCCCAGCGGGCCAGCGCGGGCAGGCTGTCGCCGTCGACGAATCCGCTGGTCATCCAGTGTTCCTGCTGGGGGTCGGTCCTCAGGCAGGCGCGGGCCGGGCAGCCGAGCTCGTCCCAGAACGGGTCCTGGGGGTCGTTGATCTGGTACAGGCCGACCACCGCGGTGGTCCGCTTGGCGCCCGAACCCTCGGTGCCGTTGTCGATGACGTCACCGAGCTTGATGTGGATGCTCTCGGCGGCCTTCTTGCTGATCACGATCGGCAGCGGACCGCCGGCGGCGGCGGGGGTCGGCCAGGTGCCGTCGGTGAGGGTGGCCCGGGCGGCCAGGTCGTGCAGGTAGAGCAGGCCGAGGACCGGGTCGGTCCTCCTTTCCGCGAACCGGTCGTACTCCGGATTGCCCATGCCGCGGTCGCCCAGGGCGCGGGCGCCGTAGGCCTGGCCCGACTGGGTCAGCGTCAGCTGCCGACCGACCATCTCGGTGAGCTGCTGCTGCACCCGGTCGAGTGCGGCGGCCTTGTCGTCGTCCCGCGTCTTGGACGTGGTCTGCAGGCTGGTCTGGTTGAGGCCCTTCTGACTGACGAAGTCCTGGAGCGCGGTGTCCGCGCCCCGGTCCGCGATGCGGGGGAAGGCCGCCGCCAGGAAGACGGCGACGAATGCCAGGGCCGCCATGAGCAGCGCGGCCAGCGGGTTCGCCCGCAGCCTGGTGCGGACCCAGCGCGCGGGGCGGTGGGGTGTCCCGGGAGCGGTTCCGGGCGCGGGCGAAGGGGTGGGCACGGTGGTGCCGGCCCGGGGGGTCACATCTCCTCCACGTGGCGCAGCCGGGTGGCCACGTCTCGACGGCGGCGTCCGGTGGGGAAGGCCGACAGCAGCGGGGCGGCAGCCGCCAGCGGCCGTCGCCCGCGCGGTCGGCGCCCGTACGGTCGGCGCACGACGAAGCCGAGCATCAGGTTCTCCCCCCGGTCGCGTCCCGGCCCCACCCATTGCTCCGATCCAGGCACATATCGGCCATGGACGGACACCTCGCGGGCATGCCGGTGCAGTGATCACCGACATTCGGTCGCCGGATAGCGGACGATGCTGTCAGATTCGCTCCGGGAACGGAAGGGATTTGCGCGAATCAAGTAAGCAAGGAACAAATGCCATGCACACTTCACAATTCCGGTATCGCCGCACCCCTTTGACCAGGGGAAATTCCTTTCCCGAATTTTCCGCTCGGAATTGTGAACCAGAGAGCCGCCGCGTCCGTTGGCCCGGGCTGCCACCGGCCCGGTGGTGGCCCAGGCCGAACTCGTTCCGGAGGAGATTCGATAACGATGTTCTGCCGCATTGTCCGAGAAATCCGGGATTTCGGTCGGAAAGCGCGGTCATTCGAGATCACCGGCCACCACCGGCGGACAGGGGCCTATAAGACGAGGGGGTCCGGATCCTTGGCCGCCGGATGCTCCTCCGGGGCCGTGGTGCTCAGCGCGCGGGCCTCGCGGTCGAGGGCCAGGTGGAGGCCGACGGCCAGCATGGGGATCGCGGCCAGCACGAACGCCCACTGTATGTCCCAGCCGACCAGCAGGCCCATGGCCGCGATGGAGAGCGGTTCCAGCGTGGCCCGGGGCAGTTCCATCACGCTGCTGACCCGGCCCAGCACGTCCGTCGGGGTCCTGGTCTGGATGAACGTCGGCAGCGCGACGTCGCTGGAGTACGCGACGCCGATCCCCAGCAGGGTGAGCACCACCGCCGCGCTCCACACGCTGGGAAGGAAGCCCAGCAGCACGAAGGCGGTCCCCTCGCAGAGCGTCATCCCGATGATGAGCAGCCCCCAGCGGCGCGGCAGTCCGGTGAAGACCGCGCCGATGGTGCCGATCAGCTGCCCCAGTCCCCAGGCGGACAGCAGGACGCCCAGCGCGAGCGAGCCCTGGGGGAAGGTCTTGGCCAGCGCGGGCAGCCCCACGCTGAAGAGGCCGCTGTAGCTGAGGGCCGCCGCGCCGATCAGCAGGAGGACGGTGCGGATCTCCCGGCTGCGTCCGGCGTAGCGGAGCCCTTCGACGATCTCCCGGCGGATCGCTGTGAACGACTTGGCGCCCTCGTCGGCGTCGCCCGCCTGGTCGGAAGTCTGGTCGCCCGCCTGGTCGGACGGTTGTCTGCGGGGTGCGCCGAAGACCGTCAGGGCGGCGAAGAAGAAGGTGAAGGCGTTGAGCAGGATGGTGGTCGACGTCCCCACCGCGGCCACGAGGGCGCCGCCCAGGATCGGCCCCAGCAGCCGGGCCCCCTGCTCTCCGAAGCCGACGAGCGCGTTGCCCCGGGCGAGGTGCTCGGGCGGCAGGAGGGAGGGGATGATGCTGCCGGCCGCCGGCCAGAAGAACGCTTCGGCGATGCCGGTGAGCGCGCCGAGGGCATAGAGGTGCCACGTGCTCACGTGGTCGGCCAGGGCGATCAGCCCCAGCGTGGCGACGGCGAGCCCCCGGAGCGTGTGGGAGCAGAACATGACGGCGCGCGGGGAGAGCCGGTCGGTCACCGCGCCGCCCACCAGCATCAGCACGCCCCGGGGGACGGCCTGGACGAGCAGGATCGTGGCCAGCGTGGTCGTCGATCCGGTCTCGTTCAGGATCAGCCAGATGAAGGCGACCTCGAAGCTGTAGTCCCCCACCAGGGAGACGGTCTCGCCCAGCCACACCCGCCGGAAGGGCCGGTGTTTCAGTGGCTGTCGCACCTTGTCGAGCATCGACTACCTCTCTGCTGTTCCACTTTTCCACGATGAAGGACTACGGGACACTGCGGGGCACGTGCTCTTCGACGCTCTCGGCGGGGCGTGCGCGGCCGGCCTGTGGTGGGGAACGTTCTCTTCACTGGGGTGCGAACTCCAGGTGGAATCTGTCATGGACGGACGTGATGAGCCGGAGCAGCTCGTCATGGGTGGCGACGGTGCCCCGGACGAACGCCAGGCGCTGTGCGGGGTGGCGCCAGTCGACGGGCTGCCCCGGGGCCGTCGCCACGTCGACCTCGCCGACGCCGGGGAGGGCCCGTACGGCGTCGGCGCCGTCGATCGCCCGGACGGTGCCGACCGTGCGCGGTGGCACGATGAAGTACTCGAAGGTCACCGCCGCCGGCCGGGGGGCCGTGACGGGCTCGACGGTGCGTTCCAGGGCCAACGCGAAGGCGAGGGCGAGCAGATCGATGCCCAGCGCCCGGTCCAGCAGGCCCACGGCGCGCCCGCCGACGCGGCCGTTGACCTCGATGACGCGGGGGCCGTCCGGGGTGAGCTTCACCTCCGTGTGGGTCACCCCGGTCGTCACGCCGAGGGCCCGGACCGCGGCCGCGGCGAGTTCGGCGGCGTCCTTCTCCACGGCGGGCGTGAGGGTGGCGGGCAGGAACAGTCCGGTCTCCCGCAGCGGGTCCGCCAGGGCGAACTTGCCGGTGACGCAGAGGGTCGTGACCTCCGCGTGCTGCACGACGGCCTCGACGGAGACGTAGTCCCCCCAGTCCGGTCCGGCCACCGTCGGGTCCCCGGGCAGGTACTTCTCCACGACGAAGTCACGCGGGGCGCTGTGCGGGCCCGCCGGCTCGTCACCGGGTCCGGGGCCGGGCCCGGTGACGAGGCCGACGTCGGCCAGGGCGCGCTGCTGCTGCTCGCGGTCCGCCAGCCGTACGGTGTCCTGGCTGCCCGCCCCGGTACGGGGTTTGAGCACCACGGGGTAGCCCAGACGGGCCACGGCGGTGTCGACCTCGGCGGCGGACCGCACCACGACGCTCGGGGTGTGGTCGACCCCCGCCGCCGCGAACGCGGCGCGCTGGTCGGCCTTGTCGGTGAGCAGCCGGACGGTGTCCGGCCGGTGGTAGGGCAGGCCGAGGGCCTCGGCGAGCCGCGCGGTGCCGGCGAGGCAGTACTCGCTGAAGGTGACGATGCCCACCGGGCCGTGCCCGCGCAGCAGTTCGGCGGCGGGGGTGTCATGGCCGCTGATCTCGCAGACCCGGGCCCGTCGGCGCATCCCCGCGAGCAGCGGAGCCACGCCCGGGACGGCCGGGTCGCAGACGAAGACCACGTCGCACAGGCCGCGGGCGGCGCCGAGGATCTCGGCCGGCCCCGCCGACCCCCTGCCGTAGACGACGGCGACCGTGGGAAGCGTGCCCGTCACGGGGACCCCGCCGCGCCGGCCGGGCCCGCGGGGGCCGGTGCGGCCGGGGCCGCCTGGCGCCGGGCGGACTTCGGGGTCATGTCGACCCACTCCTCCTCGATCCTGCGCAGGCAGTCCTCGCGCGACGCCGGCTCGCCCACCGTCCCCCACCCCAGGGGGACGTCGTGGTAGGTGGGCCAGATCGAGTACTGCTCCTCGTGGTTGACGACGACGTGGTACTGGTCCTCGGTCACGGCGCGTCGTTCTCCTTTGCCTTCGGGGCGAGCTCGGGCAGGCCGTGACGTTCCACAGCGGTCACGTACAACTCGCGCAGGAGCGGGTCGCGTACGCGGCCCCGTTCGTAGTGGGCGCGGAAGTTCTGATCGTAAATCCTGAACCAGGCGCGGTGCTTGTACAAGAAGAGCACATCGTGGGGCGCCATCCGGCGGATCGCGAACAGGCCGACGGGGGCCACGGAGACGGGGAAGAGCGGGTTGCGCACGGCCCGTTCGTCGCAGTGCGGGTGGAACTGACCGACCATCAGCCCATCGGCGACCGCGCTGTTCTTCAGGCCCTCGTACGCCTCGTCGAGGACCCGCCAGCCCTCCGGCCCGGTGGCCGGCAGCACCACGATGCGGCAGTCGAGGGAGGCTCCGGTGTGGGTGCGGCTGCGCTCGGTGCCGAGGGCGAACGTGGACATCTCCGCCTCCAGGGCCTCGCGCAGCTGCCGCGCGTCCTCCCCGGTGATGTCGTAGCGGAAGCTGAACTGGGCGTCCTTGCCGCTGAGGGCGGGCGGGATGAAGGGGCAGACCGGCCCGGTGCGGCCGATCTCGTCGTGGGGCCGGCTGATGTACTGGCGCAGCCAGGTGTGGACCTGGGCGAAGTCCCGGGCGTGCCGGGCGGGTGACTGGGGTTCGATCACCCGGATCCACAGGCCGTCCATTCTGGCCAGATCATTGTCCTGATCCTGCATCACCTGCGTCATGCGACGGCCTCCTGTGCTCGGTCGCCGTGGGGTGCCGGGGTGGCGCTCGGGGCGGTCAGCCGGCACAGATCGGCGTACGTGGGAGCGGCGTAGAGCTGGGCGAAGTCGAGGGTCGGTCCGAGCTGGGTGCGCACCTGCTCGACCAGGCGCATCAGCCCCAGGGAGGTGCCGCCGTCGGCGAAGAAGTCGGAGTCGGGCAGCGGGCGGTGCCCCGTCTGGGACTCCCAGGCCGCGGCGAGTGCGGGGTGGCCCGGGGCGGCGGTGCCGGGCGCGTCGTGCGTCCGGGCGTCCGCGTCGTCCGCGAGACGGGCGAGGGCGGCGCGGTCCACCTTTCCGGTGGGCCCCAGCGGAAGGGCGTCGACCGCGATGATCCGCTCGGCCACCAGATGGCGCGGTGCCCGCTGCCACGCGCCCCGGCGCACCGCGTCGGTGTCGACGGACGCCGGGGTGAGGAAGGCGGTCAGGACGGCGCCGTCGGGCCCGGTGCCGGCGATGACCACGGCGTCGTCGACGGCGGGGTCGGCGGCGAGGACCGCCGCCGCCTCCGCCGGATCGGTGCGGAAGCCCCTGACCTTCACCTCGTCGTCGGCGCGCCCGAGGAAGTCCAGGGCGCCGTCGGGGAGGTGGCGTACGCGGTCACCGGTGCGGTACATGCGGGCACCGGGCCGGGCGGAGAAGGGGTCGGCCACGAACCGCGCGGCGGTCGAGGCGGGGTCGTGCAGGTAGCCGCGGGCGAGCCGGGGGCCGCCGAGGAAGAGCTCGCCCTCCGCGCCCGGGGCGACGGGCCGCAGCCGTTCGTCGAGGACGTGGCACGTCGTTCCCGCGATGGCGGTGCCGATGGGGAACGCGGCGGAGTGCTCGCGGTCCCACGCGGCGGCGTCCCCCAGGGTGCTGAAGGTGGTGTTCTCGGTCGGGCCGTAGCCGTTGACCAGCCGGGTGGCGGGGTGGGCGGCGGTGAAGGAGCGCGCGGCGCCGGCCGGGACGGTGTCACCGCCGGTGACGAGGGTGCGCAGGGTGCCCAGCGCCGGACCGTGGTGGGTGGCCATGAGGCGGAAGAGCGGGGCCGTCAGCCAGGCCGTGGTGATCTGCGGCCGGGCCAGCAGGGCGGCCAGTTCGTGGAGCGCGAGGGGGTGGCGGTCCGCGGCCGTGATCCGGGCCCCGGCCAGCAGCGGGGACCAGATCTCGAACGTGGACGCGTCGAAGGCGAGGGTGGAGTGCAGGAGCACGCCGTCGCCGGGGCCCAGCCGCAGGGACTCCGCCCCGAGCGCCAGCCCGGTGATCCCCCGGTGGGTGACGCCCACGGCCTTGGGGGCTCCCGTGGTGCCGGAGGTGAACATGATGCAGGCCAGGTCGTCGGGGCCGGCCGGTGCGGACGGCACCGCCGTGGTGGTCCGCTCCGTGAGGAGGGAGGGGATGTCGTGCACGGGGATGCCCAGGTCCGCCACCGGTGGGCGGTCGGCGTGCAGGGCCAGGGCCGCCCGGGCCGTGCCGGCCATGAGCCGGACGCGGTCCGCCGGGTACCGGGGGTCCACCGGGACGTAGCAGCCGCCCGCCATCAGGACGGCCAGCATGGCGAGGACGGTCCGGCGGTCGCCGTGCCCGACGATCAGCACGGCGGTACCGGAGTCGACGCCCTTCGCCCGGAGCGACGCCGCCGCGGCGCGCGCCCGCGTCAGGAGTTCCCCGTAGCGGATCTCGCCGTACCGATCGGCCAGCGCCACGCGCTCGGGGAACGCCTCGGCCACGGCGGTGAAGCACTGCTCGATCCGGGCGTGCGGTGCGGTCGTCATCGTGCCCCCGAGGGGTGCTTGCGGGCGTCGCCGAGGCCGGTGGTTGCGGTGCCGGTTCCGGGGCCGGGGTGCGGGGTGAACACGGCGCGCGGGCTGGGGTCCGGGGTCAGGGCGATGGCCGGTCGAAGCCCGGTCGCGGCCCGGTCGCCCAGCAGGGTGAACCGGCCGTGCGCGAGGATCGTCGCCGTGGCGAGCTGCGCCTCCAGCAGCGAGAACTGCCGCCCCAGGCACTGGTGGGGGCCCGCCCCGAAGGGGAAGTACTGCTGGACGGGCGGGCGCCGGCCCAGGAAGCGATCCGGACGGAACTCCTCGGGCGCCTCCCACAGGGCCGGGGCGCGGTGGATGGCGTAGGTGCTGGCCAGGACGAGGTCGCCGGGCTCCAGCCGAACGCCGGCCGCTTCGACGGGGGTGTCGATGCGGCGGAAGAGCGCCCACGCGGGCGGGTGCAGCCGCAGCGATTCCTCGACCACCGCCAGCGTGTACGGCAAGGTTCCCTGGGGGATCGACGGCGCGGCGCGCAGGGTGCCGAGGTCGGTGGAGCGGACCTCGTCGAGGGTGCGGGCCAGGGCGGGGGGAGAGCCGGCCAGGTTGTGGAAGGTCCAGGTGAGCAGGGTGCCCATGGTCTCCACCCCGGCCACGAAGATCGACATCAGTTCCTCGCGCAGCACGTCCTCGGGGCGGTTGCCGAGCGTGTCCCCCCGCTGGTGCAGGGCGGCGACGAGCGACGGCAGGACCCCGTCGGCCGTGGCCGGCGCGGGCGCCTGGGCCGCCCGGTGCGCGATGAACTCCTCCAGCACCGCCCTGTCCCGGGCGAACGCCTCGCCGTCCGCGTCGGTGACGGTCTCCGGGGCGAACAGCCGCCGGTCCAGGTAGTGGACGGCCGTGTCCACCGTCGAGGCCAGGGAGGCCAGTTCGGCGCCGGTCAGCTCCGGGTCCACGAGCCGGAGGATGATCTCGATGCTCAGCTGCTGGAGGGTGTGTCCGAGGTCGAACTCGCGGCCCGCCCCGGGCAGCAGCCGACGGCGGACGAAGTCCTCCGCGCTCTCCAGCACCAGGGTGTGCAACTCCGCCACGGCCCGGGCCGAGAACATCGGGCGCAGCAGGGCGCGGCGGTGGCGCCACTGCTCCCCGGAGGCGACCACGAACAGTCCGCTGCCCACGAGTTCGCGCAGCAGCCCGCGGTGGTTGCGGGTGCCGTGGGCGAGGGCCGCGGCGGCGACGGCGGGTTCCGCCGCGACGATCAGCCGCGTGCCGTCGTCCAGCGGGACGGCGCTGACCGTCCCCTCGTCGCGCAGCCGTGTCATCAGCCCCAGGGGGTCGCTGCCGAGCTCCTGGTCGAACTCCTCGTAGCCGACCGAACTCACGGTGATGCTCGCCATGGCTAACCCCGCCCCTCGGCGGACTCTTCCGCGTCTTCCGCGAGCGTGATGATCTGCTGGGAGTGGTCGTTCATCGTCCAGCCCTCGGCGGTGCGCACGGAGGTGCGCTGCTGCTCCGTGTAGCCCCTGCCCCGGTCGTGGAAGTGCCAGGCGAACGGCGGGCGGAGCAGCCGGCGTTCGACCGGGGTCCACTCCTCGCCCGGGAGGTCCTCGGGCACGGGCGCGGGAGCGGTGTGCTGCACCATGCCCGCGGTGTAGCGGCAGAAGACGACCCGGCGTTCGAAGTCGGCGGCCCAGGGCCAGCTGCCGTGGGTGGCGGTGTCCGCGAAGAGGACCACCGAGCCGGCCCTGACCGGGACGCGGGAGACCCAGTCGCCGACCTTCTGCCAGGTCTGGAAGTCCTCCGGGATCTCGAAGGCCGACTTGTGGCTGCCGGGGACCACCGCGAAGCCGCCCTGGTCGGCGAGGGCGTCGGTGAGGCAGAACGCGACGATCAGGTGTCCGCCGTAGATCCGCCCGTCGCGGACCTGGTAGGTCAGCGGCGGGTACTCCCACGGGGTGTTGCCGTTGTGCAGGATCAGCGCTCCGGCGCCCTTGCGGGCGTAGAGTACCTGGCCCTCGTCGTAGCGCAGGTCGGCGCCGAGCACCTCCTCCAGGTGCGGCAGGACCTTCTCGTGGCTGATCAGGTCGCGCACCGGGCGCGGGGTGGTGTGGAGCGGGCCGGCGTTGGCGATGAACGGGTTGTACCGCTTGAGCAGCGGGTAGCTGAGCTTGTTCTCGCCGTCCCACAGGCCGTGGCCGTCGAGGGCGGCGTTGACGGCGGCGAGTTCCCGCGCGGAGAGGACGTCCTCCAGGACCAGGTAGCCGCGCAGGTCGAACAGGTACTTCTGCTCTTCGTCCATGACTTTTCCCCTTGTGTCGGATGTGTCGGATGTGCCGGAGAGCGGGCGGTCGGGGCACGGGCGCGACGGGCGCACCGCGCGGGAGGTGCGGCTGGGGCGTAGCTCAGCTCTGGTCGGGTTCGAGCTCCGCCAGGGACCGGGCGAGGTGCCCGCGCAGCTCGGCCTGCGGGAAGAGGCCGACGGCTCCGGTCAGGAGCACCGAACACCCTCCCGAGCGGGCCGGTTGCACGTGGAGGACGAGGTCGAGGTCCGCCCAGTGCTCGGGCACGGTGTCGTGGGGCAGGTCGTCCGGCACCACGGCCGGGTTCTCCTCCGGCCCGTGGACGACCAGCCCGGCCGCGCAGACCGGCGGCCGGACCGCGGGGTCGACCGGATCGGCGAGCTCGGCGATGTGCAGCAGCGGCAGGTCGGCGTGGTCCAGGGCGGACAGCAGCGCCCGGTGGGCGTGGCCGGCCCCGGTGGCGCCGAGCACCACCGGCAGCAGGTCGACGGCGCGGCCGACGAGCGATTCCTCGGTGGCCGCCGAGCGGTGGGAGACCGGCATGCCGATCACCGTGGACGTGCCGCCCGACATCCGGGAGACGATCCGGCCGAGCAGGTCGAGGAAGGCGGCCGTGGTGGTCGTCCCCGCCGTCCGGCCTGCCTGCTGGAGGCGTGCGTACGCGTCGGCGGGGAGGACCTTCCGCACCCCGTGGTTGCGGAAGGTCCTCGGGCCGGTGCGGCGCTCGGCGAACGGGTCCGGGGCGACCGGGCCCAGGCTGGTGCGCCAGTACCGTTCCAGCTCGGCGCGCCGGGCCGTGCGGCGGACGGCCCTGGCGCGGGCGTAGTCGCTGTAGCGCGGGGCCGGTCGGGGCAGGTCGCGTCCGGCGAGCAGGGCGAGGAGCTCGTCGGCGAGGATGCCCACGGAGGCGCCGTCGCCCCGGTGGCGGGCGAGCCTCAGCAGCAGGTGCCGGACGGTGCCGTCCTCCCCGGTCAGCAGGACGACCTCCAGCCCCGGTGATCCTGCGGGCAGCGGCCGCTCGACCAGTGCGGTGTCCCAGTGGACCAGGGCGGGCCGGTCCGGCAGCGGGGCCACGGGGCAGGGCTGCCACGCGTCGTGCTGTCCCGTTCCGGCGGCCCCCGGTGTCGCCTGCGGGGCTGTCGGTTGTAGGGCCTCGTGCCGGGCGACCAGTGCGCGGACCGCCCGCTCCACGTCCTGCGGATCCACGGGGGCATCGAGCCTGAGCAGCAGCGGAATCGGGGGAGCGGGGTGTCCGAGGGCCCGTTCCTGCTGGGCCACCAGGAGCTGTTCGGGCGTCTGGGACGCGTCGGCTCCGGCGCCGTCGGCGGGAAGCGGCCGCGCGGCGGCGAGCAACGTCCTGACCTCGGTGGCGAGTTCGACGGCCAGCGGATGCGTCAGGACGGTGCGCACGGGGACCTCCACCCCGAGGCGCCGGCTCAGCACGGAGGCGATCCGGGCGGCCCCCAGCGACGCGCCGCCGAGGTCGTAGAGATGGTCGTCCAGGGTGGCCGACGGCCGGTCGAGCGCCGCCGCGAACGCCTCCACCACGGCGGCGGCCACCCGGTCGTGGGCGGCGGCGGGGCCGTCCGCCGTGCGCGCGGAGCGCACCATGGCCAGCAGCGCGCGGCGGTCCGCCTTGCCGTTGGCGGTCACCGGCAGCCGCGGGAGCACCCGGATCTCGCCGGGCACCATGTACGGCGGGAGGGTACGGGCCAGATGGGCGCGCACCGCCGCCGGGTCCGGGGCGGGCTCGCCGGTGACGAAGCCCACCAGGCGGCTGACGCGTTCCCCGACGACGACGGTCGCCGCCTCCCGCACCCCCGGCGCGTCCACGACGTGCCGGTCCACCTCCTCCAGCTCCACCCGGTGGCCGCGCACCTTGACCTGGTTGTCGCTGCGGCCGACGAACTGCACGCTCCCGTCGGCGTTCCACCGCACCCGGTCCCCGGTGCGGTACATCCGCGAGCCCGGGGGACCGGCCGGGTCGGGCAGGAACCGGGCCGCCGTTTCGGCCGGACGGTCCCGGTAGCCTCGTGCCACCCCGGTGCCGCCGATGTACAGCTCGCCGGTGACCCCGATCGGCACCGGACGCAGCGCGCCGTCGAGGATGTGCAGGCGCACGCCGGAGACGGGGTGGCCCACGGGGGCGGTGCCGCCCTCGGCCCCCGCCGTGCACCGGTACGAGGTGGCGTCGATGCAGGTCTCGGACGGCCCGTACTGGTTGCGCAGTTCACCGCGGCCGACACGCAGGTAGCGGTCGGCCTGCGCCGAGGGCAGCGCCTCCCCGCCGCAGAAGACGACCCGGGCCGGCAGCCGGCGCAGATCCTCGTCGTCCAGGGCCGCGAGCAGGGACGGGACGACGTCGACCACGGTCGCGCAGTGCTCAAGGGCTGCCTCCACGAGGGCGGCCGGATGCGCCCCGAGGTCGACGCCGGGGAAGACCACGCCGGCCCCGGCGACCAGCGGTCCGAAGCACTGCCACAGCGACGGGTCGAAGACCAGGGGAATGGTCTGGAGCACCCGGTCGGGGGCGGCGAGGCCGATCGCCTCGCGGCGCCAGGCGAGTTCGTTGGCCAGCGCCCCCAGCGGCACCGGGACGCACTTGGGCGTACCGGTCGTGCCGGAGGTGAACACCGCGTAGGCCAGGTCCTGCGGGCCCGTGCGGGCCACGGGCGGCACCGCCGTGCCGGTGGCAGGGAGCTCCCGCGCGCCCCCTCGGGGGAGCCGGATCGTCCGCAGGGCCCTCCCCGGCGGGCCGCCGTCGGCGTCGTGCCCGGTGGCACGGTCCTCGGTGGCGTGGTCCCCGTCGGTGCGGTCCTCGTTGGCATCGGGGCCGTCGGCGTCGTGCCCGGGGCCGTCGGCCGTGCGGACGAGGAAGTCCGCCCGGGCGCTGCGCAGCAGGGCGCGGCGGCGTTCCGCGGGGTCGTCGGGGCGCAGCGCGATGATCCAGCCGCCGAGCCGCCAGACCGCCAGGGCCAGCGTCGGATAGTCGGCGCCCGCCGGCACGTCCAGGGCCACCGCCGAGCCGGGGCCGACCCCGGCCAGGGCGAGGTGGGCCGCCGCGCGCTCGGTGCGCTCGTGCAGTGCCCGGTAGGTGAGGTGGCCGTCGGCGGCGTCCCGGACGGCGAACGCCTCGGGGGTGCGCCGCGCCCAGTCCGCGAAGGCGTCGTAGGGCAGGCGGGCCCCGGCCGCGGGCGGCGCCGTCGAGGCGGCCGCGATGGTCGCGCGCTCGGCCGGGTCGCGTGCGTCCAGGGCGGCCAGCGGCGCGTCGGGGGCGGCGAGGACGGAGGCGAGGCAGCGTCGGTAGGCCCGCCCGAGCCGGGCGAGGGCCGCGTCGGTGTAGTGCTGCGGGGAGCCGGTCAGCCGGACGACGGCGGTGTCGGCGTGTTCCGTGAGCTGCACGGTCAGCGCGCCCTGGTCGCCCTGGACGCGCACCGGCAGGGGGGTGACCGTGAGGGGGCCGGCCGGGCGCGGCCGGTTGTCCTCGTGGGTCAGGACGAAGGCGGCGGCGGGTACGGGCACGGCGGTGTCGTCGGAGGTCAGGGGGAGGGTCGGGTGCTGTGAGCCGGTCAGGAGCTGCTCGCCGGTCCGCCGGGCCAGCGCGGCGAAGCCCAGCGCGGGGGGCAGGGGCAGGGCGAGGGGCATCGCGGAGACGAAGGCGCCCACGGTGAGGTCGTAGCGCTCCGCCGCCCGGTTGGCGGTGGGAACGCTCACGGAGGCCGTCCGGGTGCCGGTGACCGCGCTCCAGGTGGCCGCGAACGCGGCGAGCCACACCGCGTGTGCCGTGCAGGCGTGCCGCCGGGCGAACGCGTGGACCTGCCGGGTGAGGTCCGGGGGCAGCGCCAGCTCGGTGTGCGGCATCCGGGCGGCGTGCTGTGCTGTGGCGTGCTCCGTGGTGGTCGGGTCGACGGCGAAGGGGAGTTCGGCCCCGTCGTCGGCCCCGTCGTCGGCTCCGTCGTCGGCGCGGCCGCTGGAGCGGGCCCAGTGGGCGGCGTGGGCGGCGAGCGCGGCCCGTCCGTCCGGCGACTGCTCCCAGCGGACGTAGTCGAGGTGCTGGGCGCCCGGCGCGGGGCGGGCGGAACCGGGGCCGTCCCCGGCGGCGTACGCGTCCAGCAGGTCGTCGATCAGCACCCCCAACGACCATCCGTCGCAGACGGCGTGGTGGAAGGTCAGGAGGAGGGTGTGCTGCTGCGGCCCCTGGGCCAGCAGGACGGCGCGGACGTACGGGGGCCGGTCCAGGCGGAACGGGCGCGCCGCCTCGGCGTCGAGTGCCCGGTCCCGCTCCGGCGCTCCCGAGGGCAGCTGCCGCACCTCCAGCGGGATGCGGGCGGGCAGGTCGAAGCGCTGCCGGGGCACCCCGTTCTCCTGGCCGAAACGGGTTCGCAGGGCCAGATGGCGGGCGGCGAGGGCGTCCAGGCATACGCGGAGCCGGTCGATGTCCAGCGGGCCCGCGAGCTGGAGGGCCAGGGGCACGGTGTAGGCCGCCGACGCGGCGGGGGACGCCTGCTCGGCGAGCCACATCCGGTACTGGGTGACGGAGAGGGGATGGCTGCCGGCCGCGGCCTCCGGGCGGGACGGGAGCGCCGGTTCCGAAGGGGCCGGTGCCGGTACGGAAGCCGCCGGTGGCACGGCCGCGGGGCTGCGCCCCTGGAGCCGGGCGGCCAGTTCGGCGCGCTGCCCGGGGGTGAGCCGGTCGAGGGGCGAGGCGGTCATCCGAGCTCCTCCCCGGCCTCGTCGAGGATCTGCTGGGCGATCAACCGCTCGACCAGCGCGTACTGGAGCCCGATGGACCGGGCCCGCAACAGCTCGCCGACGGGGACGTCGACGCCGAACCGGCGGCTCATCCCGCGCGCCAGCCGGGCCACGGTGAGCGAGTCACCGCCGAGCTGGAAGAAGTCGGCCGTGTCGGGCACGTCGGTCACCCCCAGCTGTTCGGCCCACAGAGCGCGGAGGATCGCGACGGGGGTGTCCGCGACGGGCTCGGCCGCGTCGGCGACGGCCGCCCGGGCGGGTGGTCCGGGCGGTGGTCCGGGCGGTGCTCCGGGCGCCGGGGCGGCCGGCACCGGGTGGCGCGGGCCGTGGAACGGATAGGTCGGCAGCGGGACGGAGCGCCCCGGCGCCTGGAGCGGGGAGAGGTCCAGGGGGAGGCCGGAGCACCACAGCCGGCCGATCGCCGCCAGCACCGGGCGGGCGGTGGAAGCGGCCGGGGCGTGCGCGTGCGCGGCGGGGGCCGGCGGCGAGGAGCCCAGCAGCGGGATCGCGGGCAGCCCGGCGGCTTCCGCGAAGCCGCTCAGCACCCGGCCGGGCCCCACCTCGACCGCGACGGCGTCGGGGAACTTCGCCCGGGCCGTCGCCAGCGCGTCCGCGAAGCGCACCGGCCGGCGGGCGGCCCGGGCGAAGTGGCCGGGGTCGGTGAGCGAGCCCTCGGGCAGCAGCTGCCCCTCCGTGTTCTCGATCCACGGCAGGACGGCGGGGCGCACCTCGGCGGCCGCCGGTGTGCCCCGCAGCGCCTCGGCCGCCGGTTCGATCAGCGGGGAGTGGAAGGCGCGGGACGACCGCAGCACCTTGGCCGCGTACCGGCCGCCGATCCGCTCCCGGAAGGCCGCCACCGCCGCGGGGGGCCCGGCGAGCACGGTGCTGGTGGCGGCGTTGACCGCCGCGATGCCCAGCTCGGCGCCGGTCTCGGCCAGCAGGGCCCGGGCCTCGGCCTCGCCGCAGGCCAGGGAGACCATCGCGCCCGGGGCGCAGTCCTGCATCAGCAGGGCCCGGCGTGCCACCAGGCGGGCCGCGGTGTCGAGGGCGAGGGCGCCGGCCAGGGTCGCCGCCGTGATCTCCCCCAGGCTGTGCCCGAGCAGCGCGCAGGGCACCAGGCCCAGGGCGAGCAGCGCCGTCCCGGCGGCGTACTCGACGGCGAAGAGCGCGGGCTGGGCGAGCGCCGTCCGGGCGAGCCGTTCGGCGGGGAAGGAGGCGTCGTGCAGCGCCTCGTCGACCTCGCGGGCGAGCCCGGGGGAGAAGGCGGCCAGGCAGGCGTCCAGCGCGTCGGCGAACGGGGGCAGGGCGGCGGCGAAGGGCGCCGCCATGCCGGGGAACTGCGTCCCCTGCCCCGGGAAGAGCAGCAGCGCCGGGGCGGGGTGCGTGGCGGGTTCCGGCGCCGGCTCGGCCGGGGCCCGCAGCGCCGCCACGACCTCGGCCACGCTCGCGCCCACCGCCGAGGAGCGGTACGGGAGTTCCGCCCGCCGGGCGAGGGTCCGGCCGACGTCCGCCAGCGAGGGGGCGGCTTCGGCGTCCTCCAGGTGCGCGGCGAGCCGCTCCCGCATGCGGGCGAGGGCCCGCGGGTCCTTCGCGGAGAGCACCACCAGCCGTTCCCGCCCGGTCGGCGGGGCGGGCGGCGCGGCGGCCGGCTCCGGCGGCTGCTCCACCAGCATGTGCACGTTGGTCCCGCCCACGCCGAACGAGCTCACCGCGGCCCGGCGCGGCTGCGGGCCCCGCCACGGCCCGGCCTCGGTGGGCAGGGACAGCGGCGAGTCCTCCCGTTCCAGCAGCGGATTGGCCTGGCTCAGCCCGGGAAGCGCGGGCACGTACCCGTGCCGGAGCACCAGCAGTGCCTTCACCAGCCCGGCGAGTCCGGCGGCGGCGTCGAGGTGGCCGATGGTCGCCTTGAGCGCGCCGACCGGGATGCTGCCGGGAGCGGCACCCAGTGACCGGTACACCGCCGAGGCGGCGGACCACTCGATGGGGTCGCCGACGCGGGTGCCGGTGCCGTGGCTCTCCAGGTAGCCGACGGACGCGGCGTCGACGTCGGCGGCGGCGAGCGCGGCGCGGATCGCCTGCTCCTGGCCCGCCGCCGACGGCGCGAGGAAGCCCGCCTTGGCGGTGCCGTCGTTGTTGACGGCGGAGCCCAGCAGCACTCCGTGCAGGGGGAGCGGGCCGCCCGCCACGTCCTCGTGGCGGCGCAGGACGACGCCCAGCGCCCCCGAGCCGCCGAGGGTGCCGTCCGCCGAGGCGTCGAAGGGGCGGCAGTGCCCGCTGAGCGACATCACTCCGCCGGCCATCGGCAGGTGCCCCGCCTGGGGGGCGTTGGCCGACGCGGCGAGCACCAGGGCCTGGTCGCACTCCCCGTTGTTCAGCGCCTGGACGGCCAGGTGGGCCGCGACGAGCGAGGAGGAGCAGGCCGTGAGGACGGTGAGCGCGGGCCCGGTCAGCCCCAGTTTGTAGGCGATGCGCGTCGCGAGGAAGTCGCGTTCGTTGACGAGGAGCGCCTCCTCGAACTCCGGGGGCGCCAGCGAGCCGGAGGCCAGGAGGGCCCGCAGATGGCCGCTGCCGCTGGCGGCCGCGTACACCGCCGTCCGCAGCCCGTCGCCGGCCGTGACGCTGTGGCCGGCGTCCTCCAGGGCGGCCCAGGCGCACTCCAGCAGCAGGCGGTGCTGCGGGTCCGTCAGCCCGGCCTCGCGGGGGCTGACGCCGAAGAACTCGTGGTCGAAGCGGTCGGCATCGTCGAGCGGCCCGTGGACGGGGACGTAGGCCGGATCGTCGGCGAGGGACGCGGGGACGCCACGGGCCGCCAGCTCCTCCCGGCTCAGGCGCCGGGTCAGCACCCGCCCGTCGCGCAGGGCCTGCCACAGCTGTGCCAGATCGGCCGCTCCGGGGAAGCGCCCCGTCATGCCGGTGACGGCGATGTCGAGGGAACGGTCGCGGTTCATCGGTCGGCCTCCTGGGCGCGGCGGTCGCGGAGCGTACGGGCCGCGTCGCCGCGTCGGCGACGGGACGACCCGGCTGAGGGCGGTGGTTCCGCCCCGGGGGCGGGCGGCGCGGCCGTCGTGCTGCGCGCCAGTCGGGCCGCGAGGTCGGCGACGGTGCTGTGGCGGAAGAGGTCGAGGATCGGCAGCCGGACGCCGGTGTGCCGGTGCAAGGCCTCCTGGAGCGCCGGCACCAGCAGCGAATGCCCCCCGAGGTCGAAGAAGTTGACGTCGCCGGGAACGTCGACGACGCCCAGGACCTCCCGCCACGCCGCGGTGACCGCCGCGTGCCCGGGCGACACGTCCCCGGCGGGCCGGGCGAGCGCCGAGGCCCGGCGCCGGGCCGCCTCCTGCTCCAGGGCCCGCCGGTCGACCTTGCCGTTGGGGGTGACGGGCAGCCGCTCCAGCCCGTGGACCACGGCGGGGACCATGAACTCCGGCAGCAGCTCGGCGACTTCGCGCCGGATGGCCTCCGGCCGCCCGCCGCCGGTGACGAAGCCGACGAGGCGCGCGCCGCCGTCGGCGACCACGGCCGCCTCCCGGACGCCCTCGGCGCCGCGCAGCGCCGCCTCCACCTCGGCGGGCTGCACCCGGTGGCCCCGGACCTTGATCTGGTGGTCCAGCCGGCCGACGAAGGCGAGCGCCTCCGGCGCCCGCCACCGCACCCGGTCGCCCGTGCGGTACATCCGGGCCCCCGGCTCGCCGCCGAACGGGTCGGGCAGGAAGGCGCCGGCCGTCTCGGCGGGCCGGCCGACGTACCCCCGGCCCACGCCCGCGCCGCCGACGTACAGTTCGCCGTCGACCCCCGGGGGGACGGGGCGCAGGGCGTGGTCCAGGACGTAGAGGCGGTAGCCGGGCACCGGGCCGCCGATGTCGACGGCCTCCGGCCCGTGGTAGCGGCGGTAGCTCGCCCAGACGGTGGCCTCGGTGGGGCCGTACTCGTTGACCAGCGCCACCCGGGGCAGGACGGCGAAGTGGCGCCGCAGCAGCTCGTCCGGGAGCGGCTCCCCGGCCGTGACGACCTCGCGCAGGCTCCGCACCGCGTCGGGGCCGGCCCGGTCGGCGGCGGTGAGCAGCAGGGCGTGGAGCGAGGGCACGCACAGCAGCCGGGCGACCTGGTGCCGGGCGATCAGGGCGACCAGGGCCTCGGGGTCGCGGACCTCGTCGTCGCTCGCGACGACCAGGCGGCCACCGGCCGACAGCGTCCCCCAGATGCCGGCCGCGGCCGAGTCGAACGCCGCGGGCGAGAGCAGCAGGAAGACCGGCCGCCCCGGATAGACGGTGCGGCGGGCGGCCGTGGAGGCGGCCAGCGTGCCGTGCTCGATCACCACGCCCTTCGGCCGCCCGGTCGTCCCGGAGGTGTAGATGACGTACGCGGGGTCGTGCGGTCCGGGCGGGAGGGGGACGGTGGGCTCGGCGCTTCGGTCGGCCGCCGGCTCGGCGCTCCGGTCAGCCCGCAGGTCGGTCCCCGGCTCGGCCGCCGAGGACAGCGGGAGCAGCGGGACCAGCGGCAGCCCGAACGACGCCGCCCGCCCGGCCATGGCCGCGTCGGTGACGACGGCGGAGGCCCCGCAGTCGGCCAGGCACGCCGCCATGCGGGAGTCGGGGTGCCGGGGATCGAGCGGGACGTACGCGGCACCGGCGAAGTGCACGCCGAGCAGCGCGGTCATCAGGCCCGCGGACCGCTCGGTCAGCACCGCCACCCGGGCGCCCCGGCCCGCGCCCCGGGCGGTCAGCCGGGCCGTCAGCCGGGCGGCGAGGTCCAGGGCGTCGGCCCGCAGCCGCCCGTACGTGAGCTGCTCGCCCCCGGCGACCACGGCGGTCCGCTCCGGTGCCTCCCGGGCGATCCGGGCGACGAGCTCGCTCACCGGGACCACCGGCGCGAACGGCTCCGGGCCCCGCCCCCACTCCAGGGGGAGACGCCCCGGGTCCAGCGCCACGGGGAGCGCGGCCGGCGCGGAGGGCTCGGCGGCCAGCGCGAGCAGCACCCCGCGGATCCGCTCGGCCAGCTGCCAGGCCTGGTCCGTCGTCCACCGGTCGGTGCGGTGGAGCACGTCCAGCCGGGCGCCGTCAGGGGTCTCCCGGAGCAGGATCTCGACGTCGTACTTCGCGATGGCCGCCGGGATCTCCACCGGGCGGGCGCGGACGCCGGGCGGCGCGGCCGTCGCCGTGGCCGGCTGCTCATGGTCGACCAGCACCTGGAACAGGGGGGCCTGCCCCGGATCGGCCCGCAGACCGAGCTCCCGGACGAGTTCGTCGAAGGGGTGCGCGCGGTGCGCGTGCGCCCGCAGGAGGGCCGCGTGCGCCTGGGCGACCGCCTCGCCGGCGGTGCCGCCGGGGCGGGGGCGCAGCCGTACCGGGACGGGGTTGACGAAGAGGCCGACGGTCTCGCTGAAGCCGGGCGGTCGGACGTCCATGGTGGTACCGACCAGGACGTCGCCCGCCGCGCCGTACCGGTCGGCCGTGACCGCGAACGCCGACAGGACGAGGACGAGGGCCGTGGTGCGGTGAGTCCGCGCCGCCTCCGTCACGCGCCGCCACTGCGCCGCGTCCAGCGGGACGCCGACCGTCGCCGCGGTGCGCCGGTGCGGGCCCGGCCGAGGCCCGCCGAGGGCGACCGGTGAGTGCGCGGAGACGCCGGCGAGCTCCTCGGCCCAGAACCGGCGCAGCCGTTCGGCCTCGGCGGGCGACGGCCCGGGGACGGCGCCCGCCGGGGCGGGCGGGAGCGCCGGGCCGCCGGCCAGCCGGCTCAGCAGCTGCTCGGTGATCAGCTCCGTGGAGCGGCGGTCGAGCACGAGGTGGTGGCCGACGAAGACCAGTACGTGGTCCTCGGCGCCGGTCCTGAGCACCCGCAGCTCGACCAAGGGCTCCTCGAACAGGTCGAAGGGCCGGTGGGCCACGCGCCGCAGGTGCTCCGCCAGGGCGTGACCGGGGACGTCCCGCACGCTCACGGTGAACGCTGTGAGGGGCCACTGCCCGCGCCCGGGGGCCACGTCGTCGTCGATGACCCGCAGCCGCGTCTCGGGGTGGGCGGTGAGCACGTCGTGCCAGGCCGACTGCAGGCGCGCGGGATCCAGCGGACCGCTCAGCCGCAGCGCCCAGTACACGGTGAACTCATGGCTGTCCGGCTCCGCCCGGTGCAGCAGCCACAGCCGCCGCTGGGCGGCCGACAGACCGGCGGGCGCAGCCGTGGACGGGCCCTCGCCGCCGGCGGGCGCGGCCCGCGCGATCAGGTGCCGCAGCCCTTCCGGTGTGGGGTCGCCGAAGAACGAGGCGAGGTCGACGCGCACCCCGCACTCCTGGTTGACCTCGGCGACGAGCCGGGCCGCGTCCAGTGAACTCCCGCCGCAGGAGAAGAAGTTGTCCCCGTTCGAGGCGGGCGGGCGGCCGAGCGTCAGGGCCCAGAGCCGGACGACGGGGTCCGCGCCGCCGTCCGACGGCCGCACGGGCGCGGGCACGGGCAGGGCACGCTCGTCGACCTTTCCGCTGAGCGTGAGCGGGAACGCGTCGACGACCTCGATGTGCGCGGGCACCGCGGCGGGCGCCAGCCGCCGGGCCGCGAGGCCGCGCAGCTCCCCCGGCACCGGAACCGGCCCGGGGCGGCGGAGGGTGACCCAGGCGAGGAGCCCCGCCGTCCCGGTCGGGCCCCGGCGGGCCACGTAGGCGTCCTGGACGCCCGGCGCGGCGCGCAGCACCTCCTCCACCTCGTACGGGTCGACCCGCTGGCCGCGCACCTTCAGCTGGTGGTCGGTCCGGCCGTGGTAGATCAGGTGTCCGTCGGCACCGAGGGTGACGCGGTCCCCCGTGCGGTACATCCGGGCGCCGGGTGCCGGGGCGAAGGGGTCCGGGAGATAGCGCTCGGCCGTGAGAGCGGGCGCGTTGAGGTAGCCGCGGGTGACCAGCGGCCCCGCGAGATACAGCTCGCCGCGGGAACCGACCGGCACGGGGCGGAGGTCGGCGCCCAGGACGTAGGCCGAGGTGCCGTCGAGGGGCCGGCCGATGCTGGGGGTCCCGTACTCGTCGAAACCGCACCACGTGGTCTGGATCGTGACCTCGGTCGGACCGTAGCCGTTGGACCCCCTCACACCCAGCTCGCGCAGCCTGTGCCAGGTCGTGGCGTCGACCGCCTCGCCCCCGAAGTCCAGCTCCAGGCCGGTGCGTTGGAACATCTCCTCGACGCCGAAAGGGCGCATGGCGGCGAACATCGACGGCGAGGTGCTGAGCAGGCGCACGTCGTTGCGCTCGACCCACTCCACCAGCGCCTGCGGATCGCGGTACGTGGCCTGGTCGGCCACTACCAGGCAGCTGCCCCGGAAGAGGTAGAGGAGCTGCTGGAAGAAGACGTCGAAGGAGATGGCGGCGGTGACGCCGACCCGGGCGGCCCCGGCTCCGGCCGGCTGCGCGTCGACGAGGACGGCGAGGCCCCGGTGCTCGACCATGACGCCCTTGGGGCGGCCGGTGGTGCCCGAGGTGTGCAGGACGTACGCCAGATCGTGGGGGCGGGCGTCTTCGGTGTCCGGGGTCTCGTCGTGCGCGTCCTCGGTGTCCGGGGCCTCGTCGACGATCGTGAGCGACGCGTCGAGCCGGTGGCGCGACGCGGGATCGCACAGCACGAGACGGGTGCCGGTGTCCGCCACGACGTACGCGAGACGGGAGTCGGGCTGGGAGGGGTCGAGGGCGACGACGTGGGCCCGCACCCGCCACGCCGCCAGCACGGACGCGACCAGGGCGACGCCCCGCTCGCGCAGGACGCCTACCGCGGTGCCCGGGCCCGCGCCGTGGCGGTGCAGGGCGGCGGCGAGCCGGGCGACCTCGCGGTCCAGGCCGGCGAAGGTGAGGAGGTCGTCGCCGCACCGCACCGCGGGCCGCCGGGGCTGTGTGCGCACCCAGGCGTCGAACCGCTCCATGAGGGGCTGCGCGTGCTCCGACGGATCGGCCGGCGCGATGATCAGGGACGGCGTCGCCGCGCTCGTCGATCGGGGCAGCGGTGCCCCGGGGTCGCGGGCGAGGGCGAGCAGGACCCGGCGGTAGACGGCGAGCAGTTCGGCGGCGGCCGCGTTGGTCGTGCCGCCGCGCATCCGGCGCGTCACCGTCACCGAGGCGTCGTCCGCCCGTAAGCAGAGGTCGAATTCGAGGTCGAAGCGAGTGAGGCCGATCATCGCGCCGGGGTGCTCGGCGGGGGGAGCGGCTCCGGGAGCTTCGAGGGCATCGGGGACTTCAGGGCTCCCTGGGGGTTCAGTCGCTTCAGTCGCTCCGGGCGCCTCCGGTGCGCCTGCGACGGGTGCCGCCGCGGGCTCACGCACCGCTTCCATCGCGCGGACGGTGAGCCCGCCGAGTGCCGGCCCCGGGAGGGGGTCCCGCAGCTGGAAACTGACGGTGAGTCCGGGCGCCGCGGCGTCGAAGAGGTCCGCGCTCTCGTGGATCGGCTCGTGGGCGTGGGACAGCGCCTCGGCGACGGTCCGCCGCACACCGTCGCAGAGCTCGGCGCCGAAGGCTCCCGAGGGCCACCGCTGCCGCAGCGGGACCATCCGCGCGAAGCAGCCGACCAGCGACACGGTGGCCGGTGTCCGGGAGGCGAAGGGCGTGGCGACCATGACGTCGGGGGCGTTGCCCTGCGTGGCGAACGCCGCGTAGAGGGCGGCGAGTCCCATGAGGTACGGGGTGACGCGCAGGCGGCGGGCCGCCGCGCGCACCGCGTCGGCCTCGTCCGGGGGCAGCGGGAGCACCAGGACGTCGGCTTCGGCCGTCCGGGGGCCCGGGGTGCGTGGCAGGGCCTCCGGCCACTGGGCGTCCGCCAGTTCGAGGGGCCAGAAGCGGGAGGGTTCCGCCGGCGCGGGCGGGCCAGGTGCCGTGGGCGGGGCCGCTGCCGCTGCCGTGGGCGGTGCCGGGGCCGGTTCCGGTGTGAAGGGGGGCCCGCCGGTGGTGCGGGCGTCGTACGCGGCACCGATGTCCGCCAGCAGGTTCTCCAGCGACGCCCCGTCGCACGCGATGTGGTGCACCAGGAGGGAGAGCACGTGGTGGTCCGGTCGGTGCCGGAACAGGTCGACGCGGACGGGGCAGTCTCGTCTCAGGTCGAACCGGTGGCGCCCGACGGGCGCCCAGGGCGCGGCGTCGGCCGTCGCGGCCGTGTCCACCGCGGCCGTGTCCACCGTGGTCCATCGCGGCTGCGGCGCGCCGGGAACCCAGGAGGGCACGCCGTCCTCGTCGACGAGCCGGCGGGCGAACACGGGGTGTTGGGCGACGGTCTCCTCGACGGCGCCCTTCAGGGCCTGCTCGTCGAGCTGCCCGCGCAGTTCCCAGACGCGGTGGATGTTGAAGGACTCCGGCTGGTCCCGACAGGTGAGCCAGATACCGAACTCCGGGGCCGAGAGCGGGAATGCGAATTCGGCATCCGATGCCGGACCCGAATCCGAAACCAGGTCGCTCCTGTTCACTTCGGTTGCCCCTTCCGTACGTGCTGGCGGCACTCGGCCGGTGGTCCGAGTGCGGGGTGTCGAGAGAAAGAATGTCGCTGTGCGGCCATCCGGGCATGGGGCTCTGAAAACTCGAAGAGTTCGCCCGTGAGTGGGCGGATGCCGGTGACGGCGAATTGAGAGGGGAACCGGGGGCGCGTACCTGAAGGTGCGGTCGGCGCCCTCGGGGATCGGTGCCCCGGGTCGGACCTCCGGCATGCCGGGGTCCGTTCACGAAACGAGTCTGTATGTGCCCTGGGAATTTTTCAAGAACGACCAAACGGAATGTCTTATTCTCGCAGGTGCGGGGAGGGCGACTTTCTGGACATAGGGCTGCGTCCGCCTCTCCCGACACCGGATCCGGCGCTTCCGCCGGCGCTCCTGCCGCCTCGGGGCCGGTGCCAGGGTGCACTTTGGGGCGAATCGCACCGTTGATTTGGGTGAAACCTGTGGACCTTGCGAAGGTTGGTTAAAGGATGTTATATGGCTCGGTAAAACAGTCTCGGGCCAGGATTGGCGTACTTCTCGAAGGCTTGACCCCTGTGGTACGTTCCAGGCGAAGGTGCACCGGATCCGCGTCATCGAGTGCGTGCGACGAGCGGACACCCCTTATTTCGACACGGTTCGAAAGGGTCCGGCAGGAGCGGGAAATCCTGTGGATCACGGACCTGAAGTCGGTATTCAGCTGGCTCTCGCCAATTCATCGACCGCCTGCCCGGCAGGCGGCCGTGCCCCGCAGGCAATATCTCGACAGGGAGGTCTCATGGGTCTGCAATTCGGCTTCTGTTTCGGTACCTCGTTGCGCCATGACGTGAAGCGGGACCACTTGTGGAAATTGCTCGAAGCGGTGGAGCAGTACGGATTCGATTCGTTCTGGTTCTACAACAACAACGGGGACGACATGCCCCCGCCGCTCGAGCTGGCACGGGAAGTGGCCCACCGGACGTCCGCCCTGGTGTTCGGTCCGCACGTCCTGGTCGCCGCCGGCCTGGAACCCTCCGCCGTGGTCCGCGAACTGACCGACCTGTACCGGCGGTCCAACGGCCGGTTCGTCGCCCAGCTCGGCATCGGCGGCCCCCGCGAGGCCCTCATCCGGGACCCCGCCGAGGCGGCCGCCGCCCTGGAGGACATCCTGCGCCGTCTCCGCCGCCTCGTCGGGGAGTCCGCCGGGGAGTCCAGCGGCAGCGGCCCGGCCGGGGTGCCGCCCGTCTGGCTGGGCGGAGGCCGGGAGAGGACCGTACGGCGCGTCGCGGCCCTCGCGGACGGCTGGGTCCCCGCGTTCATCACCCCCGCCGAGTACCGCCGGCGCCTGAAGGTCCTGGACGAGGAGCAGCAGCGCCTCGGCCGCACCGAGCACATCACCCGCGCGGTGCAGCTCGTCTACGTGCCGCCCGCCATCGACACCCCCGAGCTCCGGCGCGAGCTGGACGCCGAGGTCTCGGCCCACAAGCAGGGCTGCACCAGCCGCGACGTCTATGCCGTCGGCGGCGACCGGGCGTTGCGCGAGCGCCTGGCCGAGTTCGCGGACGTCGGCGTCGAACACGTCATCCTGGTCCCCGCCCGCGCGGTCCCCGACTGGGAAGCCGAGATCGCCCGGCTCCACCACACCGTCACCACGTCGTTCGGCTAGCACGTCCGCGGCTGCGCGGCTCCCGGTTCTCCCTCGCCGAAGCGGCGCTTCACCGGTGGCGGGCCCTGTCACGGGTCCGCCATCACGTCCGCAGTCGGAGTCGTCGGCCGGTTCGACGCCCTTCTTGGTTTGTCGGGAAGTGCCCCCGCAATGAACGATGGTTGAGCAACCGGGCGGCGCCGTCCGGCGGAGAAGGTGCCCACCCTGACCCGCTGCTCCACTGAAAGCTGGCCGACTCCCCATGGACCTGGCACACGAGGCGATCGACGGCCTCCTCACGGACTACCTGTATGGGGACGACCGCGCCCTCGACAGCCTGCTGGCAGCGGGGCCGGCGAGTCTTCGTCGGCTCCTCGCCATTCGGGCGGGCCGGGCCGAGCCGGGCTGGGACATGGCGGAGATCGTGCGCCGCGACCGGGACGACTACCGGCGCCCCTTGGAAGCGCAGATACACCTTGCCCGTGCCTTCCCGGACACCTTCTTCGACGAGGTTGCGGAGGACCCTGCGCAGGAATCGGCACTCATGGAGACGCTGGAGTACATCAAGGATCCGCGAGCCCTGCCGTTCCTGGAACGCCAACTGCGCACCCGTAGCCCGGAGTACCGCCGTCGAGCGTTGCGGGGTCTGGCCGAGAACGGTTCGGCCGATCACACCGAGGCCGTCGCCGCGTGCCTGGCGGATCCCGAGACGCGGTCCGAAGCGGTGGACACGCTGGCGCGGCTGGGTGACGTCCGTGCGGTCGGGCCGTTGCTGCGCGAGCACCTGGCGGACGACTCCTCGTTCGCCAGGTGCGCCGGAGCAGCCCTCGACCAGGTCGAGCAGCGCATCGGCGGGCCGCTGGTACCGCCGGCCTGGCGCGAGCTGGGGCCGGCGGTGTTCACCGCGCAGGCTGTGATGGGCGTGCCGTGGTGCGTGGCCGAGGTTCTGGTGGAGCCCGGTCAGACGGTCCGGGGCGGCGAACTCATGGCCGTCCTGGAGAACGACGCGATCTGCCAGGAGCTGATCGCGGACTGGCCCGGCACGGTCACGGAGGTCCGGATCGCGGTGGACGACGAAGTTCCTGAGGGGGCCGTCCTGCTCGTTGTCCAGTCCCGTCGCCGGATCGGCTAGCCGAGGTTCCGGCTTCGCGTCAGCATGCTTATTCCTGACGGGAGATGAGCAAGAGACCCCCTGTTATGGTGCGCTTATGTCATTGATCAAGAGGTTCCAAGTCACCTTCGACTGCGCGGAACCCCGGCGGGTCGCCCGCTTCTGGTGCGAGGTGCTGGGGTACGAATCGCCGTCGCCGAAGGGGTTCGCCACCTGGGACGAGTACGACCGCTCCCAGCCTGCCGAGGACCGGGGTTCGTGGTCCGCCTGCATCGACCCCTCAGGTGTGGGCCCACGACTGTTCTTCCAGCGCGTTCCCGAGGGCAAGGTCGTCAAGAACCGGGTGCACCTCGACGTGCGGGTCGGCACCGGGCTCGTGGGCGAGGAGCGCCTCGCCACGCTCGAAGCCGAGTGTACCCGGCTGCTCGCGCTCGGCGCGGTACGCGTCCAACTGCTCTACGACGGCACCGATTCGTGCATCGTGATGCAGGACATCGAGGGCAACGAGTTCTGCGTCGACTGAGCCTCCCCCGAGCCGGCGAGGCGGGGAGCCGTTGGGCCGAGCGCGACGCCGACCTCGCCGGCCTCGACCCGGCGGGCCGGGCCGATGGGCGGCGGCGGTGGTACGGGGCTGGCGGAGTGGAATTCCGGGACGCGTGGTGGGAATGCGCACGACCCTCCCGGGCGGGGCGGCACGCTTCCTGGTGACCCACAGCAGGGCTGTGGCCGAGCACTCAGGAGGAACCCGCCCATGAGCAGTCACGGACACCCGGACGGGGTGCGAGGCACCTCTCCCGCGGCGAAGGCGTCGGCGAGCCGTCACGTCGTCGCGTTCTACCAGACCGGCACGACCACGGGTGACCCCGGCAGCCAGTACGTCTCCCCGGTGCCCCTGATCGGCCACGCGGACGTGGTGGAGGTGGCCGCGTTCCACCTCAACGATCCCGCCCAGTACCCGATCCTCACCCTGAACGACGACCCGCCCTCCGCGGCCAAGTACGTCCCGATGTGGCGTGACATCGCCTCGGTGCAGGCGAAGGGCGTCAAGGTCACCGCTCTCCTCGGCGGCGCCGCGCAGGGGACGTACGGGCTGCTCGACAAGGACTTCGGCACGTACTACCCGCCCGTCCGCGACGCCCTCAGGACGTACCGGCTGGACGGCATCGACCTCGACGTCGAGGAAGCGTTCCACGAGGCGACCGCCGAGAGGCTCATCCGTCAGCTGCGCTCCGACTTCGGGCCGGACTTCCTGATCACCCTTGCCCCGGGGCCCGGCGAGCTCACCATGCCCGAGGGCAGCAACCTCCCCTTCCTCGACTACCGCACGCTCGAAAAGCAGGTCGGCCCCCTGATCCGCTGGTACAACACCCAGTTCTACTGCGGCAACGGCAGCCTCGCCGACACCGCCGACTACGACGCGGTCATCCGGAACCAGTTCCCCGCGTCCAAGGTCGTCGCCGCCGGCATCACCAACGACAACCTGGACTGCGAGGGCTACGTCGACATGCCGGTCCTCCAGCGGACCCTGCGCGCTCTCGCCGACAAGTACCCGGACTTCGCCGGCGCCGCCGGTTGGGAATACGCGCTCTCCCGCAACGTCGACGGCCCCAACTGCCCTACTGGTTCTGCTAGTTGGTACTGTGCCGTCCGTCAGGCGCTCGTCGCCTCGGTGGCCAAGGCCTGACGGTGTAGCTCCGCGCAGTTCTCAGGCCTCGTGGCATCCGGCCCCCTTCGCTTCCGCGCGAAGGGGGCCGGTGCCGTCCCGGCCGGTGCCCTGAAGCCGGGGATGCCGGACACCTCATCGGAGGCGGGTCATGCCTCGTTGTCGGTGTCCGATCGGGTGGTGGCCGTGTTGACGGGGCGTGACGAGGCCTTCCCGGCCCCCGCGGCGACGGGCTGGGCGACAGCCAGCAGAGCCGTCGTGCATTCCTCGGTGAGGTCTTCCGCGTGCGGTGGCAGCGGCTGTCCGGCGCGCAGATGGCGGCGGACCACGGACAGCGGCAGGTCGATCAGGGCCAGGGTGATGCGCTCGTGGTCCTGGGGGCCCGCCGCGCCGAGCGTTTCGGCGAGGGAGCCGATGGAGTCGAGCACGCGTCGGTTGCCGAGGTCCGCGCGCTCCTTGTGTTCCTCGGACCAGCCGGCGCGGCCGAACTCCTCGGCGCCGTAGAGGAGGAGCGAGGCTTCCTGCGGGTGGGCGCGGCTCCAGGAGATGACGTGCCGGGCGGCCGCGCGGGCGGCCGGGTGGGGGTCGGGGGCGCTGCCGAGTGCGGCGAAATGCCCCTCCTGGAAGCGCTCCACGGTCCGCAGCCACACCTCGGCGAGCAGGGCCGTACGGCCGGGGAAGCGGTGGTACATGGACCCGCTCGGCGCGCCGATCGCCTGGGCGACGGCGGACATGGTCACGCCGGCCGGCCCGGCGGAGGCGGCCAGCCGGACGGCGGCGTCGAGGATCTGGTCGGTGTCGAATCGGGGTGGTCTCGCCATGAATCAGAGGGTACTCTCCAGATTATTAGAGGCTGGTCTCTAATAATCTGAAGGGGAGGACGCATGGGCGTCTACAACGTGCACGAGCGCCTGCTGGCTGCCAAGGCGAGCGAGGTGGGCGCGCTCGTCGACAGCCTGTCAGGCGGCCCGGCGGACCGGCTCTGGGCGCACTCGGACTGGCCCGCGATGGAGTTCGACCGCCCACTGGCGGTCGGCGCGACCGGCGGCCACGGCCCGGTCCGCTACACGGTCACCGCGTACGTGCCCGGGGTCTGGGTCCGCTTCACCTTCAGCGGGCCGCGCGGATTCCACGGCTTCCACGAGTTCACGGTGCTGCCCGTCGACGAAGAACGCACCGTGCTGCGACACACCCTCGCGATGAAGGCCGGCGGCCTGGAGCGCCTGACCTGGCCGGCGGCCTGGCGCCCGATGCACGACGCCTGCCTGGAGGACGGCCTGGACCGCGCCGAGCTCGCCTGCACGGGCACGGTGGCCCGCCCGGCCCGCTGGACCCCGTACGTACGCCTGCTCCGCGCGTTCGCACACAGGTGAACAACGACACGGGGCCGCCTGCCGGCGGTTTCGAGCGCGGCCCTCCGGCCGATGATCTCGTCTGATCTCATCGTCCTCGTCCGGCAGGCGTACGTGCCCCGGAACAGCTGGTCAGTGGCTGCTGTCCGGGCGGTGGACGCTGAGGTTGCCGTAGGCCGGCAGAACGCCGGCCAGGTCGCCGGGCTTGCCCCGCAGCGTGGCGTCCAGGAAGGCGAGGGTGGCCGCGGCGACGACGCGCGGGCTCTCGGCACGGCCCAGGGAACCGACGATCGAGGGCACGGGCGGCAGATACAGGGGGCCGTCCATGAACGTGAGATGTGCGGCGCCGGGGATGGTGAGCCGGTAGCTCGTCGCGGTGCTGGACTTGAGCGCCTCGGTGAGGCGGGGCAGGTAGCGCGGGTCGGTTGCCGGGGTGACGGCCTGGGTGAGCGCGAGCGTCGGCTGGTCGAGGGCGGGGGAGGTGGGGCCGTGGGGGTAGCCGTCCAGATCGATGACGGCGTGGAAGCGGCGGTCCTGCCGGGCTGCCTGGAGGGCGGCGGCGCCACCCATGGAGTGTCCGGCCACCGCGGCCCGACCGGTGTCCAGGTGTCCGCTCAGCGGGTCGGCGGTCTCCCCCCGGTCCAGACCGTCCAGCTGGGTGAGGACGAATCCGAGGTCGGCGGCCCGAATCGCTGTCCAGTCGGCCGCCAGTTTCTCGTCCTGGTCCGGGTCGCCGGTGGAGGTGGTCTCGGTGGTGATCGTCCGGCCGTCGGAGAGGACGACGGCGGCGGAGTCGTACGGGTGGTCGAGGGCGGCGACCACGTAGCCGTGGCTGGCCAGTTCCTCCGCCCAGGCGGTGTTCTGGGTGCGTACTCCGCCCGACCCGGGAGAGAACAGGACGACGGGGAACCGCCCCCGCCCGCCGTCCACCGGGGCGTCGAATACAGAATGGGTGTGGGCACGCGGAACACCGTCGACCAGGAAACCCGGCAGGCCGACCTGGCGGGCGAGGGCGTCGGAGACGGTGCGGGCCTCGTGCTCCGTGCGTCCGAGGTACCGGGCCCGTTGCGCGCCGGCGGGGCTCTTCTGCGCGGGGTACCAGAGCTGGACCACGACCGTGCGCCGGTCGTCCGGATCGGCCGTGAAGGTCTCGGGGCGGTGCGGGTCGGTCCACTGGACCACGCGGGTGCCGACCGCGAAGTCGCCTGACGGGGTGGGGAACTCGGGTACGGGAAGGGCCCAGGCGGCCGCCGGGCCCGTGGCGATCAGACCGACGCAGGCCGCCGATCCCGGCAACGCCAGCCACCAGCGGGCCCGCCACGCGGGCCGGCCGGGACGGCGTCGCAGCGGCCGCAGCAGGGGGGAGAGGGCGAACGGCAACGCGAAGGCGGCGCCTGCCAGGACCGGCAGCATCTGCCAGCGGATCCCCGCCACGCTCAGCAGGATCGCGGACAGGACGAGAACCGCCCCCGCCGCGATCGTGACGTGTGGGCGGGCGGAGGGGGGAAGCCAGCGCGCCACCACCAGTGCGACGGCGCCCAGCAGGACAAGGATTTCCAGGGGGGACATGTACAGCCCCGTGATGATCTCGGTCACCAGGCCATATTCGGCGCCGGGTACGCGCTGGCACATCGATCCCGGGTCGCCGTCGTGTGCCACCGGGGTCGCAATCCGTGGCAGCTCCCGGTGCGACCGGAGTGGCAATCGGGCACGCCGGATCGGCGGCCGCCCTACGACCACGGGAGGTAGCGGGACTCCTCCTGCGGTCGTACCTCGGCACGGTGCCATCAGACGGTGGACGCATGTGCTCCCTGGGGCCCGCGCCCTACCGTGACAGGGCCGCGGTACGTGCCGGGCAGCGCGAGGCGTACGTTCCCCGTACCCGACTCGGATCCGGCTGCACGCGGTGGCAGCCCCGGCCGGGGCCACCATGACGCTGAATCGACAGGGACGTGTGATGACCGAGGCGGCCGCGGAACCCGGCGATGCCTACCGGGACCGGGATCGGGACAGGGTGCGGGAGCTGGTGCGGGACCGGGTGCGGTGGGCGAGGACGACTCTTCGGCTGACGAGGTACGCCGACCTGGCCTCCGCACGAGCGGCGCGACTGGTGACAGCCGCCGGGCGCCGGTGCTCCCGGCTGCCGCCCATGGTGTGGGACTCGCTGCTGCCGACGCTTCTCCTGCTCAACATCGTGACCACCCACGCGCCGCACGAGCTGCCGGTGGCCGTCGCCCTCACCGCCGCTCTCGCGCTGCCCCTGCTGTGGCGGCGCCGGGCCCCGCTCACGGTGTTCGGCACCGTGGCAGCCGCGGCCTTCGTCCAGTGGCTGACAGACGTCCAACTCCCGGCGGACGTCTGCCTGTTGGTGGCCCTCTACACGGCAGCCGCGAACTCGGGCCGGCGCGGCACACTCGTCGCCGGTGCCGTCGTGGAGGCAGGGGCCCTGCTGGCCTGCCTGCGCTGGGCGACGGAAGGCGCATTCCTGACCCCCTTCGTCGCGGTCACCGCGATGGTCGTCGCCGCCGCCGTCCTGGGTGTGAACGTGCGGACCACGCGCGCCTACCTCGCGGCCCTGGAGGAACGGGCCGCACGCCTGGAACAGCAACAGGAACAGCAGGCGCGACTGGCCGTCGCCGAGGAGAGGACACGTATCACCCGGGAGATGCACGACATCGTCACCCACAACCTGTCCGTCATGGTCGCGCTCACCGACGCCGCCGTCTACGCGCAGCACCGGTCGCCCGACAAGGCCACCACCGCGATGCTCCAGATCTCCGAGACGGGCCGGCAGGCCCTGACCGACATGCGGCGCTCGCTGGGCATCCTGCGGACCGACGAACCGGACGCGGAACGCCACCCGCTACCCGGCATCGCCCAACTGGAGGCCCTCGCCGACCAGATGTGCGCCGCCGGGCTGCCGACCCGCATCGAGGTCCAGGGCGGCCACACCCACATACCCGCCACCGCACAACTGACCGTCTACCGCCTGGTACAGGAAGCCTTGACCAACACCCTCAAGCACACACCCGCCGGCACACGTGCGACGGTCCGGATACGGTGCTCGACCGGGACCGTCACCGTGGACGTCACCGACAGCGGCCCCCGCCCGCCCCATCCCGGCGCCACACCGTCCGGCCACGGCATCCCCGGCATGCGCGAGCGCTCGGCCGCCTACGGGGGGACGTTGCGGGCCGGACCGCTTCCGGGTGGCGGCTGGGGAGTCCACACCCGCCTCCTCCTCGACAGCAGCGGAGCGGCGTCCGCATGACGATCCGCATCCTGATCGCCGACGACGAAGCGCTGCTCCGGATGGCCTTCAGCACGGTCCTGGAGGCCCAGCCCGACATGGCACCGGTCGGCGAAGCCGCGGACGGCGCCCAGGCCATCCGCCTCGCCCGGGAGCTGCGCCCCGATGTCGTCCTCATGGACGTCCGGATGCCCGGGATCGACGGGATCGAGGCGACCCGGCAGGTCATCCGGATCTCCCCGCAGAGCAGAGTGCTGATCCTCACCACCTTCGACCTGGACGAATACGCCTTCGCCGGACTCAGCGCCGGAGCCTCGGGCTTCCTGCTGAAGAACACCAGGCCCGAGGAACTGCTCACCGCGATACGCAGTGTCGCCGCGGGCGACGCGGTGGTGTCCCCGCGGATCACCCGCCGCCTGCTGGAGCACCTGCGCCCGCACATTCCCGACGGCAGCAGCGCCGACCCCGACGATCGGCTGGGCCGACTCAGCGCCCGTGAACGCGAGGTGCTCGTCCAGGTGGGCTGCGGCCTGTCCAACTCCGAGATCGCGGCCGCCCTGTACCTCGCGGAGGCGACCGTGAAGTCCCATCTGGGGCGAATCCTGCACAAGCTCGAACTCCGCGACCGGATACAGGCGGTGGTCTTCGCCTACGAGAGCCGCCTCATCCACCCCGCATGACGCCGCCGAGCGCCTCGCCGCCGCCCGCCCCGGGTCCGGTGTCGGCACGGGAACCGTGACGTCGTCGTCGGCGTCCCTGTTCAAACCAAGTCGTCTACGACCAGGGCCCGCGGCTCCCTGAGTTCCGAGCAGAAAGACAGTGATGACTCAGCAAGATCACCAGGCCCTGCCCGCACCCGGGCCGGACGCCTCCGGTCGGGCCCCGGGAACCCCGGCCGGAGAGGGCCCCACGCGGTCGATACGGCCGTGGCTGCCGGCTCTGCTGTGCGCCCTGGGGTTCGCGGCGGTCTACCTGCTCGCCGTCTGGACCCCGTTCGGGCAGCGGGGTGAGAACTCCCTGATGAACGGGAACGGCGGCGAACCGGCGTGGATCTACGACTGGTCGGGGTCGGCCTTCGACTCGGCGGCCATGCCCCCGTTGGAGTTCACCGCCCTGCCCACCCTGGTCGTGGGGATGGCCGTGATCGTGGTCGTCGCCCTGGTGCGGCGGTGCTGGTGGCAGGGCTGCGCGGCGATCGGGGTCGTCCTGGGCACGTTCGGGGGCACCGAGGTGTGCAGCAAGATGGTCCTGCCCCGCCCCGATCTGGTGAACGCGCCCGCCATGCTCACCGAGGTGAGCTTCCCCAGTGGGCACGCGGCCGTCCCCATCGGGCTGGTCCTCGGCGCCGCCCTCGTCGCCTCCCCGCGCCTGCGCCCCTACGTCACCGCGGTCGGCATGCTGTGGCTCACCGTCACCGCCGGTGCCGTGCAGGCGCTCTACCACCACCGGCCCAGCGACGTGCTGGGGGCCGCGCTGCTGGGCTGCGCCTGTTACGGCCTCGCGCTCTGGCTGCTGCCGGCCTCCGCCGCACCGGGCGTCGCGCGCAGCCCCCGGGCTCTGCCGGCCGTCGCCCTCGTCCTGTCGGCGGCCGCCGCGCTCGCCGCCGGCGCGCGGGACGACTCCGTCACGGGACCGCTGATCTTCGCGGCGGCGGCCTTCCTGTGCGCGGTCCTGGTCTGGTGCACCGTGGTGGCGGGACCTGCCCGCGTCGCGCGTCGCACGCGGCTGGCCGTGGGCTGACCGCCCGGCACGTTGTCCGGCCGAAGGCCGAGGCCGTTGGCCTCGGCCTTCGGCATTGGCCGCCCGTCTGCCTCGTGACCACGGCGCACTCCGACCCGGGACTTCCCAGACGTGGACCCCGGACGCCGGGACCGTGAGCTGTTGCAGAAGCACGGAACGAGCACGCAACAGGCCGACCCGCCGGTGGCGCCGGCGGGTCGGCCTGTTGCAGGGGTGTGCGTCGGGTTACCGCCGACTGGTCCGCGCCCGTCGGCGGCGGGCCACGAGGGTGGCCGTGGCGCGCAGGGCCAGGCCGATCACCGGTGCGAGGAGCAGGGTGCACCAGGTACGGGTGGTGGCGTCGGCGGTGAGGCGGTCGGCGAGCAGGTAGGCGGCGAGGAAGGACGGGGCGAGCCAGGCCCCGTTGGTCGCGGCGAGGCGCAGCGGGCTCGCCCGGCGCGCTGCCGGTTCCTCCGCCGAATTCGCCGAATTCGCCGACTCCGCAGACTCCGTGGATGTCACACGAACCTCCTGACCACGCCGATCACCTTGTCGACGATCCGCTGGGAGACGCCGCGGTCGAAGACGAAACCCGCGAGGCAGCCGGCGACGGCCCAGACGATGCGCTGCTTCCAGCCGCCGCTCCCGAACAGTACACCGGCGCAGGCGCCGCCGGCGCAGTTGCCGATGTGGAGCGCCCAGGGTGCCAGGAAGGGGATCCAGGCGGCCACGGCCGCGGTGACGGACAGTTGGACGGCGCGGGAGACGGCGGCCTTGAGCGCGGCCTTCAGCCAGCCGGGCATCCGGCCGTTGAGGTCGGTGCAGTTGACCGGGTCGGCGTTGCAGTAGTCGTAGGCGTTGGCGCTCGCTCCCTGGACCGGGTCGGGGGAGAGGAAGCGGCCGGTGGCCGGGTTGTAGAGGCGCGCTCCCATGAGGGTGAGGGCGCTCGGGGTCTCGTCGGAGCGCTGCTTGTCGCCGAGCCAGGCGTAGCGGGTGCCGGGCTGGCCGGTGCGCGGCTGGCCGTACTCGTCGTAGTCGAGGACGGTGGGTGCGACGGCGGTGTCCAGGGGCAGCCGCAGGGTGATGTCGCCGTGCAGGTTGGCGAGTTGCAGGACGGTGCCGCCGGTCTTCGCGGTGGTGGCGGCGAGGGTGCCGGCGGGGCCGGTGACGTTGCGGGTCAGGGTGCCCGCGGTGTCCTCGGTGATCCAGCGGGGGCTGTCGGTGTCGGAGCCGTAGTGGTTGGTCCGCAGTCCGGTCTGGGCCCAGGTGCCGGTGGTGTTGGTCTCGGTGGTCCAGGCGCGGAAGCGCTGGGCCGAGTCGAGGGTCCAGCTCTGCCGGTTGGTGCCGCTGGTCTGCTGCTGCACCAGGTCGGTGGTGTAGTACGCGAGGGTGCTGCCGGGCAGTGCGGTGGTGCGGCCGAACGCGTCGTAGGTGTAGCCGGGGTTCACCAGGCGGTCGGCGGTGTCGTAGGTGCTGGTCTGGGTGGTGCCCGCGGTGGTGGTGCAGGTCTGGCCGCGGGCGGCGTCGGCGGTGGCCAGCGCGGTGCGGTTGGTGTTGCGGTCGAAGGTGTAGGTGCGGGTGGTGCAGACGGCGTCGGTCGAGGTGTCCTGGACCTGGAGGAGCCGGCCGGCCCGGTCGTAGGCGTAGGTCTGGGCCGCGGTGATGCCGGGGGTGCCGGTGTGGGTGGCCCGCTGGCCGTGGATGGTCTCGGTGATGCCGTCGGAGACCAGCACGAGGCCGTCGCTGTCGCGGGTGTAGGTGCGGCTGGTGGTGGTGCCGGCCGGGTCCTTGTCGTCGGTCCGGGTGTAGCCGCCGGGCAGGCCCTGGGTGAGCGGCGTGCCGTCGGCGTCGTAGCGGGCGGTGAGGGTGCCGGCGACGGAGTCCGTCACCGAGGTCGCCAGGCCGCGCGGGTCGACGGCGGTGTCGTAGGTGTAGGTGGTGGTGGAGGGGGAGGTGTCGGTGACCTTGGTGGGGCGGTTGAGGGCGTCGTACTCCGTGGTGGTGACGGCGCCGTCGGCGTCGGTGTAGGAGGTCAGGCGGCCGAGTTCGTCGTAGCCCTTGGTGATGGTGCCGCCGGTGGCGGACGTTTGGCGGGTGACGGCGCCGGTGCCCGGGTGGTAGGTGGTGGTGGCGGCGGGGGCCGGGGTGCCGAGGCCGTCGGTGACGGTGACGGTGGTGGGGCGCCCCGCCGTGTCGGTGTCGGTCACGGTGGTGCGGGTGACGCCGTTGGCCGTTTCGGTGGTGCGGGTGGCCTGGCCGAACTGCCCGTACTGGGTTGTCCTGGTGGGCAGTTGTGCGGGGTTGGCGCCGCCGCCGGTGATGGCCGCGGCGGGCCCGGTCTGGCAGACGAGGTCGGCCCACTCGGGGCGGTTGCCGCAGGTGCCGGTGCCGTCGGCAGTGTAGTAGCTGGTCCAGCCGGCCGCCGCGTCGGAGCCGGTGGAGGCCGGTTGCCGGGTCGAGACGACCCGGCCCTGGCCGTCGTAGCCGGTGGTGGTGGTCAGGGCGAGGCCGCCGCTGTCCTTGATCTGCGCGGTGGGCACGCCGAGCACCCAGTTGTAGGTGGTGCGGTCCTGGCGGGCGTCGACCAGCAGGTCGGGCCAGGCGCGGAGCCGGGCGCCGGTGGCGGTGAGGGTGATCTGGTTCTTGATCTTGGCGGTGCCGTCGGTCGGCCGGGCCTCGTCGTAGGTCTTCACGGTGTGCTGGCGGGCGGGCAGTTGGGTGCCGGCCTTCGCCAGGACCGTCGCACCGGAGGTGGCGTCGGCGGCGAGGGTGATGCGGTGGAGCGGGTCGTAGACGTCGGTTTCCTGCTGGCCGTCCGCGCTGTAGGCGCTGCTGCTCGACAGGAGCCGGGCGCGTTCGGCGGAGGGCAGGGTGTCGATGCCGAGGTCGGCCAGTTCGGCCTTGGCCGCGGTGGTGGCGCCGAGGGCGAGCTCGCGGTTGCCCGCGGTCAGGCTGCGGACCTGGTGGCCCTGGTTGTCGTACTCGGTGGTGGTGACGTGGTGGCCCGGGGTGGCCTGGTTGACCTGGCGGCCGGAGGCGTTCAGGTAGGTGACGCTCGCCCTGGTGTAGTCGCCGGCGCCGAGGTCGGTGCCGTTGTTGGAGGCGGGGGCCTGGTCCGGCGGGAACACCGCGGTGGCGTCGGTCGGCAGGTCGCTCTGGCCCCACGCGGAGGCGGCGGGCGCGGAGAGGTCCTCCGGGGCCTTCGCGCCGGAGAGCGGGACGCCGTAGACGACGGTGGTGGTGGCGGTGCCGTTCACGGTGCTCGTGGTGCCGGGGGCGAGGGTGTCGTGCCAGGTCTTCGTCAGCATGCCCGGGCCCGCGGCCGGGTTGGCGGTGACGGTGCCGTACGCCAGCGAGGTGGCGAGGGTGCCGCTGAGCTGGACGGAGGAGAGCAGGCCGTCGTCGGCGCCCTGGGTGTAGTAGGCGTACTGGTTCTGGCTGCTCTGGCCGAGCCGCGGGTCCCAGGTCTGGCGCAGCCGCCCGGCCGAGTCGTAGCGGTAGACGGCGACGTCGGTGGCGGTGGCCGAGGCGGCCCCGGGCGCGGTGCTCCAGAGCCTGATCGCGCTGACCTGCCCGGCGACGTCACCGAACTCGGTGCCGGTGGCGACGCCGGTGGCGGTGGTCGCGGTGGCGTAGACGAACTGCAGGACGCGGCAGCCCTTGGCGGCGACGTTCGCCGCGCACACCGCCGGAGTGGCCGCGGAGGTCGGCGCGATGACGAGCTTCGGCCGGGCCAGAGTCCTGCCGCCGACCACGGTCGTCTCCGACACCACGCTGGTGGTGGTGTTGGCCAGCCCGCCCTGCAGCGTGGAGGTCACCGTCCAGGTGGCGGCGGCCGGATCGGCCTTGGCGAAGGTGGTGACGGTGCCCTCGGTGCCGGAGAGCGTGAAGTCGGCGCCGAAGGAGCCGCTCAGGGTGAGGTCCTCGCTGCCCGGCTCGGGCGTCCAGCCGTTGCCGGCCGCGTTCGAGGTGAAGGAGACGGCGGAGCCGTCGGCGGCCATCACGCTGAGCGAGGTGCTGGAGGTCCTGCGGATCTCCGTGTACTCCGAGGCGGACAGGCTCGACGACACGCTGGACACCCAGTTGGGGCCGAAGACCGCCGCCTGGCCGTCCTGGCCGGCGGCGGCCCGCGGGTCACGCGAGGAGTGCGTGCGGCCGACCGTCATGCCGAACAGCGACACGTCGGTGGCCGGGACCCTGAGGTCGCCGGTGAGCAGGTTCAGTGCACCCGGGCCGACGTTCTCCGTTGCCGCGCCGTCGGCCTTGCGGTCGACGACGACCCGCACCGGCTCGGAGGAGACGGCGGCGGCGCCCGGCCCGGTGAAGTCCGCGCGGAGCTGGACGGTGCCGTCCGGGGTCACCGTGGAGGTGGCGTTCCAGGTGAGCGCCGGGCTCTTGCCCGCGGCGAGGGGCACGGGCCAGGCCGCCAGTGCGGCACCGCCGTTGGTGATGTCGCCGGCGGGGATCCGCGTCCACGCGTCGGCGTCGGAGCGCCGCCAGGAGAAGGCCACCTGGTCGTAGCGGGCGGCGTCGGCCTCGGCGGTGAGCGGCAGGCGCGCCGCGGTGCGGGTGCCGTCGTTCGGCGAGGTGACACCGCCCGCGCCGACCTGGAAGGTGTGGGTGCGGGCCTCGGACTTGTTCTCCGCCCGGTCCACCGCCCGCACCTGAAGGGTGTTGGTGCCGGCCTTGGCCGGGGTCACGGTGAAGGTCACCGGCGCGGCGGAGCCGTTCGTCGCGACCTTGGTCCAGGTCGCGCCGTCGAGCGTCCACTCCAGGGCGTTCTGGTCACCGGCCGGCGGGGTCGCGGTGAAGGAACCGGCCTGGCCGGGGCCCTTGACCCACTGGCCCGACGGGTAGTCGGCGGAGGAGAGCGCGGCGGGCGCCGAGGGGGCGGAGGTGTCGACCGTGAAGGTGGCCCACGCCGACCAGTTGTTGTTGTAATGCAGCCCGTCGTACGGGGAGGTGCGGAACTTGTACGTCCTGCCGTTGGCCAGCACACCGGCCGGGACCTTGACGGAGGCCGGGGCCCCGCTCGGCACGTACGGGGAGACCAGGACGTTGCCCACCTGGGTGTCGGTGGCGGTGTCGAAGATCTGGAAGGTGCCGTCGACCTTGTCGTTGTTCGGGTCGACGAAGGTGTCGCGCAGCGTCGGGGTGGTGGAGTTGACCCACCAGGTGCCGGCGGTGTCCTTGTAGAACGGCGAGCCGGCCTGCTGGTCCGTCCCGGTCCGGGGGCGGTAGTTGTACGTCACCGTCAGCTTCGGGACGTTGGTCGCGGCGTTGGCGGAGTTCACCTCCTTCCAGTACTTGGTGTTGGCCTCGTCCGGGGCGCGCAGCCCCATGCCCGAGGTGGTGTTCTTCGCCGACGTCCAGGTCTGCACCAGGTTGGTGACGTCCGCGGTGATCCAGCCGTCGCCGCCGCAGGCGTCCCGGCCCTTGGTCTCGGTGCCGGTGGCCTTCTTGGCGTTCCAGGAGGGCTGCGCCGTCCAGCGCGAGGCGGTCGAGGCGAGGCCGGTGTCCCAGATGTCCCACGCGTAGGGCTGGCAGTCGCTGTTGCCGGAGTGGAAGTTGTACAGCGACAGGCTGGCGTTGGTGATCAGCGCGTCCGCGATCGGCGCGGTGTTCCAGTTGATGAACGACCGGGCCTGGCGGGAGGAGCCGTCCGCGTTCTTGGTGCCGGAGTTGCCCCAGTAGATCTCGGTGTCGGCCGACCAGTCGACCGTCTCGCCCTGCTGCACCCGGGTGTCGAAGACGTTGCCGAGGGCCGTGGTGGAGGGGTCGACCGTCACCGGGTACTGCGTCTTCGGGTCCGCGAGGAACGCGGCGTCCGGCGTGAACACCAGGTCGATGCCGTCGCCGCGCTGAACGACCTTCAGACCGACCTTCGCCTGCCGGGCGTGCTCACCGGAGCCCTCGGCGGCGGCCGTCGCGTCCCACATCACCGGCGCCGGGAGCACGGCCCGCCGCTCGCCGGTGCGCCTGTCGGTGAACAGCACGCCGCCGTCCGGCTGGACCTCGGCCTTCAGACCGTCGGCCTTCAGCGGCATCGTGTACGAGAACCCGGCGGCGCTCGGGCGCTGCTTGAGCACCGTGTACTGCTCGAAGCCGGTCCGGGTGGCCTCCACGACCAGGTCGGCCGCGCCGTCCGCGATCGCGTCCCGGTAGGTGGCCTTCGTGCCGTCCAGGGCGGGCTTGGGCAGGCCGCCCCGCCACTGGAGCTCGACCTGCTGGTCGCCCTGCCCGAGGGTCACCAGGGTGCGGGCGTCGTCCGGGGCCGCGGCCTGCGCCTGGAGCAGCGACTTCGCCCGGGTGCCGCCGGCACCGGCGAGCCGCAGCGCGTTCGGGTGGGCCTTCGGCGCCACCGACCCGTCCGCGCCGGCCTGGAGGCCGAGGTCGACGTCCACCCACTGGCCGTCACGTTGGAAGCGGACCGGGCCCGCGAAAAGCTCGGTGGTGAGCGAACCGTCCTTGTTCACCCATGTCGTCGACGTCTCCGTACGCTCGGAGAACGCCTCCACCCGCTGCCCGGACAGCCGGGCCGCGACCCTCGCCGACGGCACGTCGGCGGCGGAGGTGGCCCACTGCCCGGCGCCCTTGCCCGCCTGCGCGGCCGCGCTCGCCGCCGCGCTCGGCGTCGCGGCGAGGGCCGTCTCGGACCCGGCCAGCAGCGACACCGCCACGGCGAGGGCCAGCGACCCGCTCAGCGCCCGCATGCCAACAGGCCTGCCGGGTCTGCGTCGTGTGGTCATCCGTCTGTTCATATCGACTCCTTGAAACACCGTCGCTCGACGGCGCTTTCGGAGCATAGGAGTGGTCGACAAGATCAAAGATGGGGTCAAATGACGCCAAAGGATCATCAAATAATGATCTTGTTTCGACAAGGTTCACATGATCGTGATCATGACGTAGGCAACCGCGGGCGCCGTGCCCGCGTTGTCGACATCTGCACTGCGGGAGCCGCGACGGGGGCGTGGACGTGGGTCTGGGCATGGGTCTGGGCATGGGTCTGGGCATGGGTCTGGGCGTGCTCTACGATCCGCCGAGGGGATTCTCGACGTATCGCGGTACGTGAGTGCCGCGCCGGGACGGGGGCGGGGCGTTGTCGTCAGTGGACGTGGTGCGGGAGTCGGCGAGAGCCGGGCGGATCGTGCTGTTCGAGGAGTCCGCGCGCGACGGTGCGCAGGCCAAGACCCTGATGAGCGCCGGATTCCGGGTGCGGCTGGCCCGGGAACAGGGGGCGGTGTTCGGCGCGGACGGGCCCCGGCACGTGGTGTTCGCGGCCGGCTTCCCGTCGGTGTGCGGGCAGGAGTTCGAGGCGACCCGGCAGGTGGCGCTGGAGACACAGGATTCGGTGAGCCCCTCGGCGATCTGCCGGGGCACGGTGGCCGACGTGCGGCTGGCGTTGAGCGCGGTGCGGGGTGCGGCGCACGCGCGGGTGATGGTGATCGTGGCCGCTTCCGAGGCGACCGCCCGCGCCCTCGTCCACAGCGGTGCCCGCGAGGCCCTGGCAGACGGCCTGGACGTGTTGAAGGAGGCGGCGGACCTGGCGGACGACACGGCGGTGGACGTGTGCCTGGTGGACGCACCCCGCGCGGACCACGCCCTGGTGGCCGAGTACGCGGGGGCGATGACCGCCCACGGCGCGGGGACGATTGTGCTCGCCGACACCGTCGGCGACCTGTTGCCCGGTCAGACCCGGGCCCTGTTCCAACGGGTCGCCGCTGACGCGGGGCCGGACACCGTCCTGGTCTCGCACCTGCACAACGACCTCGGCCTCGGGCTGGCCAACACCCTGGCCGCACTGGAGAGCGGGGTACGGGTGGCCGCCTGCTCCTGGCTGGGCATGGCCGAGCGCAGCGGCATGGCCGCCACCGAACAACTGCTCTTCCTGCTCGGCCACGACCGCACGAAGGCCGAACAGGTGCTGGGGCCCGGCTGCGAACCGTGGTGGACGCAGCCGGACCTGACCCGGCTGCCCGGGATCGCGCGAATGGTGTCCGCCGAGACCGGGATCCCGCTCACCGTCACCACCCCGATCGTGGGCACCGGCGTCGCCACGATCTCCACCGGGACCCCGTTCACCCACCCGCGGACCTTCCAGCCCTACGACCCGCAGCAGCACCTGGGCCTGGCACCGAGCGTGGTCCTCACCCACCTCGCCAGCCGGCGCGTGCTGCAGGCCGTCGCCGAGCGGCTCGGCCACCGACTGGACCAGGCCCAGACCGGCACCGCCCTGGCCTGGGCCAAGGACCGCGCCTACCGCCTGAACCAGGCCGTCGTCCCCGACGCCGACTTCGCCGCCTACCTCGAAGGCCTGACCGCCACCACCCCCGCACCGTGAACGGACCCGCCCCCATGCCGACCACCGCCCGGCTCGATACCAGCACCGCCGCCCGCACCCTGACCGCCGGGCGGGCCGTCATCCTGCCCAACCCCAGCCCCCTGACCTACGTCGCCACCGCCACGAACCCCCAGGCCGTCAACAACGCCAAGGGCCGCCCCGTCGGCCAGGAAGTCGCCCTGTGGGTCCACGACGACACCACCTGGGCCGACCTCACCACCCGACTGGACCTGACGCCGACCGCCCTGCACACCGCGCTCACCATGCTGCGCGACCACCTGGTCACCCTGCTGGTGCCCATACGCGCCGACACCCCGCCGGCCTGGGCCGCCCCCGCCCTGCGCGACGGCCACCTGCTCCTCTTCGGCGCACGCTGGCAGCCCCTGACACCGCTGCTCACACGCTTCCCGCGCCTGTACGTCAGCAGCGCCAACCGCACCGGACACCCGCCGGCCGCCACCGCCGACCAGGCAGCGGCCATGTTCGGACCCGACACCCCTGTCGTCGACGCCGACGCCCTGCGCGACACCGCAACCCCCCACGCCGCCACCACCATGCTGCGCATCGCACCCGACGGCGGCCTGGCCCACATCCGGTACGGCGCCCAGGACCAAGCCCACGGCGCCGACCCGGCCCGCTACCTGGAACACCTCCGCTCGGCGACGACCCGCTGAGCCCCCTGCCTTCGAGTGATGGGTGGATGCCACGAGATCGCGGTGGCAGGGTAGTTGATCGAATCGTCGGATTCCGGGTCGGCGTCAGCCGGGTCCGAGCGCGGCGAACTGGCCGGGCCGTCCCGCCTGTCGGGGGAGGGGTGCAGGGGCCCGGCTTCCCGTCCTCAGGGGCGGGGTGTCCAGCCGGGTGGGGTGAGACGGGTGTCGGTGAGGATCTGCTCGACGGTCTCGTCGAGGGTGCTGTGCTGCGGAACGACGTGTTCGAGGCCGCCGGGCAGGAGGTCGTGGGGCTCGTACCAGCCGGCCATGTCCTCGGGGGAGAACTCGCCGGCCTGGGGACGGGTGGCGTGGCGGCGCACGGTCTCGTCGAAGTCGGCGTCGAGGTAGTACAGGTGGCTGCGGCCGCGGTGGTCGGCGGCGAGCCGGGCGAGCATCGGGCCGTAGCGCTCGGCGGCGAGGATGCCCTCGACGACGGTGTGGAAGCCGTGGTCGAGGGCGTGCCGGGCGACCAGGTCGATGAGGCCGATGTTCGCCCCGCCCGGGAGGTCGCGCTCGCGCAGGACGGTGCGCCGGAGCACGTCCTGCGCGACGACGGCCACACCCCGTCCGTACGCGGCGCGCAGCCGCGCGGCGACGCTCGACTTGCCCGCCCCGCTCGGCCCGCGGACCACCACCAGCACGGTGTCCTGAGTTCCCGTCACGCCGGTACCGTACCGGCCAGCGGGGGCCACCCGGCCGGTGCGCGCCGAGGGTCGTGACGGCGCCGGTCGCGCCACCGGGCGGCTCGCCGGCCGCGAGTGTCAGAGGTGCGCGGTACCGTCGCGGCATCCGATCGGAGGAGGACCGCATGGCGACCAGGTGGAGCTTGACGATCGACTGCGCGCACCCGGCGAAGCTGGCCGGGTTCTGGGCACTGGCGTTGGGCTATGCGGAGAAGCCCGCACCTGCGGGATTCGGGAGTTGGGAGGAATGGCTCTCCCACTACGGAATCCCGGAGGGCGAGTGGGATGACGGCGCGTACCTCTGTGATCCCGACGGGGTGGGCCCCACCATGTCCTTCCTGAAGGTGCCGGAGCCGAAGGCGGTGAAGAACCGGGTGCACGTGGACGTCCAGGTCGGTGGCGGCCGTGAAACACCGTGGGAGGTGCGATGGCCGCGCGTGGTCGAGGCGGTGGAGCGGTTGACCGCCGCGGGCGCGACCGTGGTCAGCGAGGAGGAGCTGGACGGCAGGCCCGATCATGTGGTGATGGCCGACCCGGAAGGAAACGAGTTCTGCCTGGTCTGACAGCCGAACTCCGCTCCGGGAGGCCGCCGTACCGCGTGGTGGGCGTCGCCCCCCGCCACCCTGCCCTCCCGCTGCCCCGGGGGCCGGGGCGGCGGGAGGGCCGGTGGTGGTGTCAGGCGCCGAAGGAGACCTGGTCGACCGTCCAGAAGGCGCTGTTGGTGCCCGTGTAGCGGAACTGCAGGCGCGCGGTGGTGGCGCCGGCCGGCACGGTGACGGGCAGGTGCTCGACGGTGTTCAGGTCGGCGCGGTAGGACTTCACCAGCTGCGGGGCGCCGTTGTCGAAGACCACGTACACGTCGCCGGTCTGCGGGCCGTCGACCTTGTAGTTCGTCGCGAAGGACAGCGTGGCCCGGCCGAGGCCGGCGACCGGGTAGGCCGGGCTGACCAGGGTGGAGTCGAACTGGCCGGCGCCGTGCGCCTTGTCGTCCCACTCGTCGGAGTCGGCGACCGCGAAGACGTTGCGGGCCCGCACGTTGGTCTCCCGGCCCTGTCCGAGCTGGGTGGCGCTCCAGAACTCGTCGGTGGCGAAGGCCCAGCCGCGCCACTCCGTCACCCCGCCGCTGGGCATCCGGGAGTTGTCGATGCTCCAGCCGGTGGGCGGCGTGTGCGTCCAGCCCCGGACCGCGGCCGGGATGCCGGTCTCGTCCACCCGGCCCTGGAGGGCGGGGCGCAGCGCGTCGAAGGCGTCCGGGGCGATCTCGTCGATCGGCTGCCCGTCCAGGCGCCAGGCGGGGTCGATCGCCGCGCCCTCGTGCTTGAGGACGGTCGGCGCGATGTCCACGGGCTTGACGTCGTAGCGCCGGGAGCCGGCCGGGTAGCCGGCGCCGTCGGCGATCACGAAGGTCTGCCGCTCGTTGGCGCTGTTGCCGCCGTGCCCGCCGGCGTCGGTGTGTCCGTGGTCGGTGGTGACGACGATCAGCCAGTCCTCCGAGCCGTACGCGGGGCGGGACTTGACGGCCTGCACGACCTGGCCGACGAGCGCGTCGACGGTGTGGATGGCGGCCGCGTACTGGGCGCTGGCGCCGCCGGAGGCGTGCCCGGCCTCGTCGATCCCGTCGAAGTGCAGGAAGGCGGCGTCCGGGTTGCCGTGGGCGAGGTAGTCGGCGGCGTCGGAGGCGGTCTTGGCGTCGTTCTCGTTCTCGGCGATCCGCAGGTCCGCCTTGCCGTTGAAGACGTTGCCGGTGATCGGGTTCCACGAGCCGATCACCAGCGTGGAGGCGGCCGGGTCGGCGGCCTCCAGGCGGCTGGCGAAGTCCGGGTACTGGTCGAACCGGGCGCCGGTGAACGCGTTGTCCTTGACCTGGTGCTTGTCGGGCCACACGCCGGTGGCGATGGTCGACCAGCCCGGCCCGGACAGGGTCGGCGCCAGCGGGTTGGCGTACAGGTTGCTGGTGGCGGTCATGCCGCCGGCCATCAGCGCCTTGAGGTTGGGCGCGTCGGCGGCCGCCAGCTTGTCGTAGCGGGTGCCGTCGACGCCGATGACCAGGGTCTTGGCCTGCTTGGTGCCGTCCGGCAGGCCCTTGTAGGCGGGGACGGCGGGGGTGGTCGCGATGGGGGAGGCGGCTGCGGCGGAAGCGGCGGGGGAGGCGCCGGCGGGCGCCGACGGCAGCAGCACGGTGGCCGCGGCGGCTACGGCGGTGGCCACGGTGACGGTCCGGGTGGAGCGGGGAATGCGCACAGGGGCTCCCAACTGGGGGGCGACGCGGTGCGGTTGCACCGGCACCGAGGATGGGGCGCCCGTACGAGGAGGAGCCCTCCCCGGATCCACGGTTGTATGAACAACCGCCGAAATTCAGTCCAGACCGGTTACCATTCCGTGATCTCAGGGGCGCGGAACCGCCACCCGACGGCGCCGGACCGCCGCTCGGTAAGGTGGCGCGGTGAACCACGGCACCCCCCGGCCCCCCGTCGCCCCCGCCCGCTCCGGCGTCCCCGACCACGGCCGGGTGCCCAAGTACTACCTGGTCAAAGCCCAACTCGAAGACCTCATCGCCGAACTGGGCCCTGGCGGGCGCCTGCCCACCGAAGCCGACCTCGCCGAACGCCACCACGTCGCCCGCGCCACCGTCCGCCAGGCCCTGCGCGATCTCCTCCTCGAAGGCCGCCTGCGCCGCCAGGGCCGCGGCACCGTCGTCGCCGGCCCCAAGATCGAACAGCCGCTCTCGCTCGCCAGCTACACCGAAGGCGTCACCCGCCAGGGCCTGCGCCCCGGCCGCACGCTCATCACCCTCGACCGCCTCCCCGCCGACCCGCCCATGGCCCAGCACCTCGCCGTCCCCGAAGGTGAATCCCTCTGGCACCTGGAACGCGTCCTGCGCGCCGACGAGGAACGCGTCGGCCTGGAGTCCACCTACGTCCCCGTCGCCCGGGTCCCGCGCCTGGAGCGGGAGTTCGACCCCGAAGGCTCCTTCTACGGCTACCTGCGCGAGTGCGGTGTGCGGCTCGGCGGCGCCGACGAACGCATCGAGACGGTCCTCGCCACCCCCCGCGAAGCCCTGCTCATCGGCACCCCGCCCGCCCTGCCCATGCTGCTGCTCCACCGCCGCAGCCGCGACGCCGCGGGCCACCCCCTCGAACAGGTCCGCACCCTCTACCGCGGCGACCGCTTCAGCTTCACCCTCGCCCTGCACGCCCCCGACAGGGACTGAAGCCAGTACTGCGCTCCTCGCGCCAGGTGCGCGTACCGGCACCGGTTCTCGGCCCGTGCTGCGCGCGTCCGGCTCTCGTTCCATGCTGGAAGAGAGGGGGGTACGGCGGCAGAGGAAGTGGTGGGGATGGGGATGCGGACCGTTGTGGACCTCACGCGTTGCCAGGGCTACGCACAGTGCGTGTTCCTCGCGCCGAGGGTGTTCCAGCTGCACGGCGAGGAGGGACTGCTGTACGCCCCGGCTGTCCCCGATGACCAGGTCGAGCGCGTGCGCCAGGCCGCGGCGGCGTGCCCGGTCCAGGCCATCCTCCTCGGCGAGGAGGTGAGCGCTGATGGCCGGTGACCAGGGAGCCGGTGACCAGAGGGCCGGTTACCAGACAGAGGGCCGGATCGTTGTCGTCGGCGCGTCGCTGGCCGGGCTGAGGGCCGCGGAGGCGCTGCGGGAGGAGGGGTTCACCGGCTCACTGACCGTGGTCGGCGACGAGCCTCATCCGCCCTACGACCGGCCGCCGCTGTCCAAGCAGGTGCTGCTGGGCCACGCTGCGGCGGACTCCACCGGGCTGCCGATGCGCCGGGATCCGGACGCCGAGTGGCGGCTGGGCGTACGCGCCACCGGCCTGGACCCCCTGGGGAAGCGGGTGATGCTGGCCGATGGCGAGTCGCTGCCGTACGACCGGTTGCTGATCGCCACCGGGACCCGGGCGCGTCCCTGGCCCCATCCGCAGGAGGCCGCCCTGGACGGGGTGTTCACGCTGCGTACCCGCGAGGACGCCGGCGGTTTGGCCGAGCGGTTGGCCGCCGGGCCACGGCGGGTGCTGGTGATCGGCGGCGGCTTCACCGGCTCGGAGATCGCCTCGGCCTGCCGGGAACGCGGACTGGACGTCACCGTCGCCGAACGCGGCCCCGCACCTCTGGTGGGCGCGCTGGGCGGCACCCTGGCGAAACTCGCGGCCGCCATGCAGCGCAACCACGGTGTGGACCTGCGCACCGGCGTGACGGTCACCGCCCTGCGCGGGGACGGCGGCGGCCGCTTCACCGGCGCGGAGCTGTCCGACGGCAGCCGCGTCGAGGCGGACGTGTGCGTCGTGGCGTTGGGGGCGGTCCGCAACGTCGAGTGGTTGGCGGACTCCGGACTGGCGGCGGGTCCGCGCGGAATCGCCTGCGACGCCGGTTGCCGCGCCTTCAACATGTACGGAATCGTCACTGACGACGTCTTCGTCGCCGGCGACGTCTCCCGCTTCCCCCACCCGCTGTTCGGTTACCAGATGCTCTCCCTCGAACACTGGGGGAACGCGGTCGAACAGGCCGGGGTGGCGGCCCACAACATGGTCAGTCCAGGGCCGCTGCGGCGCCCGCACCTCGCCCTCCCGACGTTCTGGTCGACCCAGTTCGGGCTCAACATCAAGTCGGTGGGCGTGCCCACCTTCTCCGACCACGTGGTCATCGCCCAGGGTTCTCTGGAGGCGCGCCGTCTGGCGATGGTCTACGGCTACCAGGGGCGGGTCACCGCGGCGGTCACCGTCGACATGGCCAAGTCGCTCGACTACTACCGGCACCTGATCGAGACGGCTGCGCCGTTCCCGCCCCCGCCCGGCGCGGCGGACCGCGCGCTCGCGGCGGACATCCCGATTCCGTCCGACGTGCCGGATCCGAAGGGGCTGTCCCACGGCCCCACCGTGGCGCTCACCGGATACCTGCCCGACCGTCGACTGACCGTGGTGCAGCCCCGCGGCTGACCCACGTCCCGCCCAACGACGAGGAGCCACCATGGACTCCGACACCCTGCTGGCACGGATCACCGACTACGCGAACCGCCCCGACCCCTACCCGCTGTACGCGGAACTGCGCGAGGCCGGTCCCGTCGTCCGGCAGGCAGACGGCAGCTACCTGATCGGCACCTACCACGAGGTCGCCGCCCTGCTCCACGATCCACGGATGAGTGTCGATCCCCGCACCTGTGGCGAGACGACGCACAAGCCGCCGTTCCTGCGGCTCGACGACCCGGAGCACCACAGACTGCGCACCTTGGCCATGCGGCCGTTCGGCCCCCCGCACAGCCCGGGCCGGGTCGATGCCATGCGCGGCGAGATCGTCCAGCTCACCGGGGAACTGATGGAGCCGTTCCAGGCGGGCGGCCGGATCGACATCGTCGACGACCTCGCCTACCCGCTGCCCGTCACAGTGATCTGCCGCCTGCTCGGCGTGCCGCGTGAGGACGAGCCGCTCTTCAGGGCGTGGTCCGACGCGCTCGTCGCGTCCGCCGACGTCCGGCCCGAAGCGGACTCCTCCGGGCGGGACGAGGCGGGCGCTGAGGCGGGCGAGCAGGCGCGGGGCGAGATGGGCCGGTACCTGGCGGGCCTCGCCGAGAAGCGCCGTGGCAATCCGAGCGACGACCTGCTCTCCGCCTTCGTCAACGAACCGGACCCGGCCTTGCGGCTCACCCAGGAAGAACTCGCGGAAACCGCCGTGCTGCTGCTCATCGCCGGACACGAGACCACGGTGAACCTGATCGCCAACGGGGTGCTCACCCTGCTGCGTCAGCCCGAGCAGCTGGACCAGTTGCGTCGCGAACCGGAGCTGCTGCCGCGAGCGGTGGAGGAACTGCTGCGCTACGAACCCCCGGTCCACATGCGCCAGCGCATCCCCCTCGCCGACATCGACGTCGGCGGCACCACCCTCCCCGCAGGCGCCTCCGTCGTGCTCGCGCTGGCCTCGGGCAACCGCGACCCCAAGCGGTTCCACGCGCCGGACCGGTTCGACCCCACCCGCCCGGACAACCAGCACCTCGGCTTCGGCAGCGGTATCCACCTGTGCTACGGCGCACCGCTCGCCCGCATCGAGGCCGAGGCCGCGCTCGGTGCGCTGATCCCCCGCCTCGGCGCGGCACGCCTGGTCCAGGATCCGCCCCCCTACCGGCAGAACGCCATGCTCCGCGGACCCCGCCACCTGCCCGTCCAGCTCTGAGGCCCCTCAGTTCAGTGCACCGCAGGTCAGCGGCGGGGCAGCACGCCCAGGAGGGTTGCGGTCAGGGCCAGCTTCAAGTAGTCCTCCAGCTCCAGGTGGAAGCGGGCCAGGTCGGGCTCGGCCTGGTAGGCCGCCCGCAGGCTGGGCGGGGGTGTGCTGTACGCCGACAGCGCGCCGGCCATGACCATGGTCTGCAGGCTGAACAGTGTTGCGTTTTCGCCCAGCTCCGGCAGGTACTTCAGGACCAGGGCGGTCATGGCTGTCAGGCGGTCCAGGGAGGCGCGCTTGTAGCGGGCCACGACCTCGACGGAGACGTTGTGTTCCAGGACGCTGCCCTGTGCGCCGAAGAGGTCGCACAGCACCGCTCGGCTGGAGAGCGAGCGGCTGAGGATCTCGGCCACCCCCGCCGCTCGCTCGGCCATGGGTAGATTCTCGTCGATGCCGGCCGCCAACTCGCCTGCCAGTTCCGCCAGCCACGCCTGTAGGAAGTGGTCCAGCAGTTCCAGCAGCACCGCCTCGCGAGACTCGAAGTAGCGCAGCACGTTCGGCTTCGCCAGGCCCACCCGGCGGCTGAGCTCGTTCAGGGTGACCGCGGCCACGGGCATCTCGTCGAGCATCGCCGACGCCGTGTCGAGGATCGCCCGTCGACGCATCTCCCGCTGCTCTTCGGTTCGCGCCCGCTGGAAAGTCATGATCACCAGCCTAACTTAGGTACCTGCGGTACGTTGACAACGTACCGAAAGTACTTTAGCGTCGTGCACAAGATACCTTCGGTACGTTAATTGGTCGGGAGCCTGGCATGAGCGAGAAGTGGACGACGGCGAACATTCCGGACCAGCGCGGGCGGGTGGCCGTGGTGACCGGGGCCAACACCGGACTGGGGTACGAGACCGCCAAGGCGCTCGCCGAGCGCGGGGCCTCCGTGGTGCTCGCCGTGCGCAACGTGGAGAAGGGCGAGCAGGCCGCGGCCCGCTTGACCGGCGACGTGACCGTGCAGGCGCTGGACCTGACCTCGCTCGACTCCGTCCGGACCGCGGCGGCGGCGCTGCGGTCCCGGCTCGACCGGATCGACCTGCTGATCAACAACGCCGGCGTGATGTACACCCCGAAGCAGACCACCCGGGACGGCTTCGAGATGCAGCTCGGCACCAACCACCTCGGCCACTTCGCGCTCACCGGGCTGCTGCTGGACCTGATGCTGCCGGTGCCCGGCTCGCGCGTGGTGACGGTCAGCAGCACCGGCCACCGCATCCGGGCCGCGATCCACTTCGACGACCTGCAGTGGGAGCGGTCGTACAGCCGGGCCGCCGCCTATGGCCAGTCCAAGCTGGCCAACCTGATGTTCACGTACGAGCTGCAGCGTCGGCTCGCCACGCACGGCACCACCGTCGCGGTGGCCGCGCACCCCGGCGTGTCCAGCACCGAGCTCGCCCGCAACCTCCCCGCGGCCTTCCGGCTTCCGCTCACCTGGCTCGCGCCGCTGATCACCCAGAAGCCGGCGATGGGCGCGCTGCCGACCCTTCGGGCCGCCGCCGACCCCGCCGCGCTCGGCGGCCAGTACTACGGTCCCGGCGGACGCGGCGAGTTCATGGGCCACCCCCGGCTGGTCACCTCCAGCCCGGAGTCGTACGAGGTGGTCGTCCAGCAGCGGCTGTGGGCCGTCTCCGAAGACCTCACCGGGGTGAAGTTCCCCGTCGTTCAGTCCGGGCGGAACTCGTTTCCCTCCGGATCGGCCAGCACGGTGTAGCGCGTCGTCCGGGAACGCCTGACACGGATCCGGGCCGGGCGTCGGTGACCGACTCCGGCGAGTAGACACCCGGCTGCGGAGCGGGACACCTCGGCTTGTCGTCCGGTCCGCGGCCTTGTTGCCCACGGGCATGCGTCCGTGCAGGCCGGGGCGGCGTCGTCCGGTACGGGGCCGGTGTCGTCCTATGCGAGCCCGATCGCGTCCTGTGCGAGCCCGATCGCGTCCGTCGCGGTGGGCCCCGCAGCCGCCGCCGGCGTGCGGAGCACCCGCCGGACGGCGTCGCGGAGCCAGCGGTGGGCCCCGTCGGCCGTGTGTCGGGGGTGCCAGGCCATGCCGATGGTCAGTGGCGGCAGGGCCAGGGGGATGTCGAGGAGGTGCAGTCCGAGGGCGCCGGCGTCGTGGGTGAGGGGCGAGGGGGCGGCGCCGGGGAGTGCGGCGGGTACCAGGCAGACGAGGTCGCTGCGGGTGGCGAGGGTCATCGCGGCCAGGTGGCTGGGCAGGACGACGCTGACCCGCCGGTGGAGGTCCTGCTCGGCCAGGGCGGTGTCGAGGGGGCCGGTGAACCGGCCGCGGCGGCTGACCGCGATGTGGTGGGCGGCAGCGAGCCGGGCCGGGGTCAGCGGCCCTTCGGTGAGCGGATGGCCGGCCCGGACGGCCGCGACCATGCGGAGGCTGACCAGTTCCTCGACCCGGGTTTCGGGGTCCACGTGGTCGATGGATCCGACCTCCAGGTCGATCCGGCCGTCGCGCAGGGCGGGCCCGGCCTCCAGTTCTTCGGCCCCGATCCGGAACGAGACCCCCGGCGCCTCCCGCCGGGCCAGTTGCAGCAGCCCGTGGGCCAGTGCCGCGCCGACCAGGTCGGCGGCCTGGAGGGTGAAGGTGTTGCGGAGGCCGGCGGGGTCGACGCTCGTACCGGGGCTGAGCAGCGCTCCGAGGCTGCGCACCACGGTGGCGGCCTCCTCGCGCAGGGCCTGGGCGTGCGGCGTGGGAACCATGGCCTGCCCGGCCCGGACCAGGAGGGGGTCCTGGAGGATGCGGCGCAGCCGGGCCAGGGTGCGGCTCATGGCGGCGGGCGAGGTGTGCAGTCGCGCGGCGGCGCGGGTCACGCTGTGCTCGGTCAGCAGAGCATCCAGCGCGATGGCGAGATTGGCGTCGATGACCGGATCAGGGCTGCTCACCAGCATTATTCCATTTCAGTCAATGATTCCGTGCTGAAGTTCCCATTGTGGCAGCACGGCGGATCTCAGCAGGATGAGGGGCATACCGAAACAGCACGAGCTACGAGGTTTTCATGATCGTCATCACTGGTCCCACCGGGAACATCGGCCGCCACCTGCTCTCCCAGCTCCTGGAGTCCGCCCCCGCCGCGGGCGAGGAACTGCGCATCATCGTGCGCGATCCCGCCCGGCTCCCGGACGCGGCGCACGGACGCGTCGACGTGGTCACCGGCTCCCACGCGGACGCCGAGGTCCTCGACCGGGCCTTCGAGGGCGCGGACGCGGTCTTCTGGCTCGTCCCCCCGGACCCCTCCCTGACCCCGCACGACGCCTACAGCGGCTTCACCCGCGCCGCCGTCGAGGCGCTCGTCGCCCACGGCGTCGGCCACGTCGTCGGCGTCTCCGCGCTCGGCCGCGGCACCCCGCTCGCCGACCGGGCCGGCCTCGTCACCGCCTCCCTCGCGATGGACGACCTCATCGCCGGCACCGGCGTCGCCTACCGGGCCCTGGCCAACCCGTCCTTCTTCGAGAACCTCCTGGAGGAGGCCGACTCGATCCGCGAGAAGGGTGTCTTCACCGACTCCGTCGACGCCGACCGCAAGGCCCCCTTCGTCGCCGTCGCCGACATCGCGGCCGCCGCCGCCGACCTGCTGCTGGACCGCTCGTGGACCGGCACCGGCAGCGTCCCGGTCCTCGGGCCGCAGGACCTGTCCCCGAACGACCTGGCCCGCCTCATGACCGAGCAGTTCGGCCGCCCCGTCCGCTACGAACGCCAGTCGCTCGACGAGCTGTACACCACCCTCGTCGGCTACGGCCTCAACGAGGCGTTCGCCCGGGGCGTGGTCGACATGAAGCGGGCCAAGGAGGAGGGCCTCGACGCCGGCGTCGCCCGCACCCCGGACACCGCCTCCCCCACCCGCTTCGAGCAGTGGTGCGCCCGGACCCTCAAGCCCGCCGTCCTCTCCTGAAGTCCAGCACCCCGTGCCGGGCGCACCACGGAGCCCGGCGAACAGCGAACCAGGACCACCACCACCTGCCGCTTTGGAGGCACCCCGATGTCCGCTGAGAAGTCCGAACCGCCGGTCACGGCGTTCATGCTGGTCAAGACCATGCCCGAATGGCTCGCCCTGACCGTCCAGGAACGCGTGGACGCCTTCACCACCCAGGTCCTGCCGGCCATCAAGGCCAGGACCACCGGCGTCCGGTCACGCTTCTACGACACGGAGTTCTACTCCGCTCGCGTCACCGACGTCTGGGTGTGGGAGGCCGACGACCACCACGCCTACCAGCTCCTCGTCGACGCACTGCGCGAAACCCCCTTCTGGGACCGCTACTTCGAGGTCGTCGACCTCCTCGTCGGCACCGAGAACGGCTACGCCCGGACCTACGGCCTCGAACCCTTCGCCACCATCGCCACCTGAGACACCGCCCGCCCGCCCACCCACCTGCGCACGAGCGCCGATGCCCCCTGACCGGTCGTGGTCAGGGGGCATCGGCCCGGAAGGACCAGAGGAGCGGTCAGAGAGCGCGTCGGTACTGGTGGGGCCAGGCCGCCTGGTCCGCGGGGCGCGCGCGCAGGGCGAAGTAGGGGTCGTGGAGGAGGGGGCGCCCTGTCATCACGGCGTCCACCTGCCCGCTCGCCACCAGTTCGCCGGCCAGCGACACGTCGCCGATCTGTCCGGCGGCGACCGCGAGTCCGGTGGCGTCCTTGAGCCGTGCCGCGAACTCGACGTGGACCCCCTCCCGCGTCGGCGGGCGGGCCTCGTGGTCCCGCACCGCCAGTCCGGACGTGACGTCGAGCAAGTCGATGCCCACGGCCGCCAGTTCCTCGGCGAACGCCACCGCCTCGTCGATGCCGACGCCGCCTTCGACCCAGTCCGTGGCGGTGATCCGGACGAAGACGGCCTTCTCCGCCGGGAAGGCCTCCCGGACGGCGCGGGCCACGCGCAGCGCGAGGCGCGTCCGGTTCCGGAGGCTGCCGCCGTACTCGTCCGTCCGGTGATTGGACAGGGGTGAGAGGAACTCGTGCAGGAGGTATCCGTGCGAGGCCTGGATCTCGACGACCTGGTACCCGGCCAGGTGGGCCATCCGGGCCGCGCGGGCGAACGCCTCGACCACCTCGTCGAGGTCGGCGCGGTCGGCCTGCCGGGGTGCGTCCAGGTCGCCGAAGGGGACCGCCGACGGGCCGAACGTCCGCCAGCCTCCCTCGGCCGCGCTCACGGAACCGTTCTGCCCCGCGCCCACCCAGGGCAGTTGGTGCGACCCTTCCTGCCCGCGGCCTGCAACTGCACCCCTGGGACGGTGCCGCGCTCGCGCATGAACGAGGTCAGGCGCCGGTGAGCGGCGGCCTGCTCCTCGTTCCAGATGCCGAGGTCCGCCGGTCCGGTGCAGCGGGCCCACGGCGTTGGCCTCGACCATGATCAGACCGACTGCGCCGACCGTGCCGACCGTGCCGACCGTGCCGACCGTGCCGACCGTGCCGACCGTGCCGACCGTGCCGACCGTGCCGACCGTGCCGACCGCGCCGACCGCTCGTGCGCCGTAGTGCACGAGATGCCAGTCGGTCGGTTTCCCGTCGGGGCCCGCGGCGTACTGGGCCATCGGGGACATCCACAGGCGATGGGGAACGGTGACGTCCCGCAGGCGCAGCGGGGGCTCTCTTCCTCGGGAAGTGGCTGGCAGGCGGCGGGAGCGGGGCGAGACGGAGCGCCGGGCTGTCGCGGCGATGAGGTGCGGGCCGTGGCGGACCCACGGCCCGCAGCGGCGTTCAAGAAAGCTGATGCCGAGTCAGAACCTGGCGCCGGAGAGCAGTTTCGCCGTCTCCTCGGGGGCCTCGGCCGGGAAGTGGTGGCTGCCGAGGTCGATGAGCACGATGTCGAGGCGGTCCCGGTAGCGGTCGATCGCCTCCCGTGTCACCAGGTCACGTATCGCGAACACGGTGATCGGCTGCCTCGTCTCGCGCAGCGCCGCGTCCATGTCCCAGCGCACCAGGCCCTCGATGGCCCGCAGGCCCGCGGGCTGGCGCACCGCGGCCATCTTCTCGGTGTACGCGTCCTTGAGCGCCGGGTCCGTCCCGGCCGGTGACCCCCCCTCGACGAGGCCCCGTACGGCGGCGGCGAAGTCCGTCCGGAACGCGTTCACCGTCGCCTCGGCCTGTTCCTCGCTCAGCGCCGGGAACAGGGACAGGTAGTGCAGTGCGTCGAGTGCGACGACCTGCGAGACGGTGTCCGGGAGCAGCCGGCCGACTTCGACGGCGACCGCCCCGCCGAGGGAGTGGCCGGCGACGACCGCTGTGTCCACCGACTCGGCTTCCAGGACGGCGGCCACGTCGCGGGCGAACTCCTCCATGGTCCAGACCTCCCGCGTCGACCGCGACTCGCCGTGCTCGGCGAGGTCGATCGCCAGGACGCGGTGGTCCTCGGGCAGATGGTCGGTCACCGCATCGAAGTCGCCGCGGTCGCACGCCCAGCCGTGGATGAGGGCCAGGACCGGTCCTCCGGTCGGACCGCTGGCTGTGTAGCGGATCGTCGTGTGGTCCGATCGCTGAACCTGGCGGTGCTTCTTGATCCTGCTGGCAGTCGTCACGGTGTCTCCTGATGCGGCGGGGTGAAGGCTGTATCGGGCGGTGGGGAGTAGTGGTCGACAGGCAAGGCAACATTCGCAGTGATCGCTGTGTTAGTGATTCGAGCGTAGCGCAAACGCATCGATCACTGCATTTGCAGGGCGGATGTCGGCGGTTCGAAACCGTCCGCGCCCACAGCAAACATGCAGGTCAGAGGGCCGTGGTGCTAGCTCGAAAGGGCCAGCACCACGGCCCGAAGCACATTGAAAAGACATCTCATTTGGGCTTGCAGGCTGCTTCCGTGACGATCGTGGAGCGCTTGGTGCCGGACGAGTTGTGGGAGCTGTTCCAGTTGGTGGTGCCGGCGGCGCCGACCCGCCCACAGGGCGGTGGTCGGGCGCCGCTACGGCGACCGGGAGGCGCTGGTGGCGATCGTGTTCGTCGCGACGTCCGGGTGCACCTGGGCCCAGCTTCCGCCCTGCTTCGGCCCGTCCGGGCCGACCGCCCACCGGCGATTCACCGAATGGAGCAGGGCCCGGGTGTGGGCCAAGTTCCACCGGGTCGTCCTGGACGAGCTGGGCGCGCGGCAAGCTGGACTGGTCGAGGTGCGCGGTCGACTCGGTGAACGGGACGGTCACCCAGGTCGAGCGGCTCACCGACCTGCCTGAGCACCCCTGATCCGGCGTGCGGCGGCTGGTGCGCGCCGCCTTGAGCTGCGGGTCGCACCGGTTGTCGCGAAGTCTTGACACTGCGTCACAGGCCGCGAACCCTGGTGCTGTACTCCAGGGACGCGAGGGACACGGCATGCCATGGGTTGACGAGAGCGGGCGCCACCAGGGTTTCCTGCTGCATGTTTTCCAGGTAGACGTGCTCCGGCGGGACGTAGCGAGGGAGCGGGATTCCGATTGCCGGGTTATAAGCAATCCGGCGCGCACGCACTGCATGGTCCAGCACTCTCTTAAGGACGACGTGGATCTTCCGAATGGTGCTCGCGGAGAGGGGTTTTCCGTTGGATACGGAGTCCGCGAGGATGTCGCCGAGCCACTTGGCGATGCCGTCGAACTGGATGCGAGCGACCGGAGTTGATCCCCATTTGGGGATCACGTATGTGTCCAGTGCGATTCGGTGCCGCCCTCCGCGACCGCCAACGCCTGGACGACATCGCCTACCTCACCCCCGACCGCATGGCGCACCCCACCCACCGCGCCCTCCTGACCGCGCTGGTCGAGTCGCGCACCAGTAACCCGACCACCCTGGCCCCCCAGTTGCCGGCATCGTCGAGCGCCACCTTCGTCTTGGCCTACGACGAACACGACGCCAAGCCCTACCGCTGGACCTACGACGGCAGCCCACTCAAAGCCGCATGAACTCCCGAAGGATCAACGCGGCGCTGCACTAGTGGTCGGTTCTGCTGACTGTGACGCCGAAGAGGTCGCAGACGACGCTTGGCGACAGTTGGACGCAGAGACGCCGCCTGCCAGCCGAGGAAGGTGGCCGTACCGGAAGTCCGGTGGGAGCACGTGGGTGCCAGCCATTCCGGTACGGCCTGGTTTTCGCCTGTGGCCCAACTACCGGTAGATGGCGTGCAGCCTGCCGTTGAGTGCGACCACTGACGGGCTGCCGGTGCCGGGGAGGGGGGAGATGTCGTCGGACGGCAACCAGGAGCCGAGGACGTTGGCTGAGTACCGGAGTTTCCCGCTCTCGTCGCGGTAGGCGCAAGCCACCCCTGTCAGGTACGGGACGAATGCTGGCCCGTCGCTCGTTCGCGCTCCGGGGATGGGGGCACCGTCTCCAGTCACCAGAGTGACGCGGACTGCGCCGTCCTCTGCCCTGTAGGCGAACTGAGGCCCGAGCAGGGTGCTGGCCGCAGCTGGCCCGTGGGTTGTCTTGACGGGGATGTTCGTGGGCTCCGGCGGTGTGTCGTCGATGATGGCGCCGAAGTAGATCGATCCGTCCGGGTGGCGGAACCCGCAGTTGGGGCCCGTCAGCAGTTGCACAAGTGTCGGTTTGTGGGTGGTTGTCCAGTTCTTTGTGGTGATGCGAGTGGGGGTGCTCCAAGCGAGCTGTCCGGGTTGCGTGGGGTCCGCTGTCCCGATGGTCCGGTGCATGGCGTTGTCCGGGGTGCGGTAGACGCAGTAGAGCTTGTTGTTGACTTCGAGGAAGGCGGGTTCTTCGCAGGCTGCGGGGGGCAGGTTCGTGGGGGTGATGATCCAGGTGTCGCCGTGGAGGGTGGCCCAGAGCGGTTCCTGGCGCTGGAAGGCGCTGGCCACGAAGTGCAACTGGTTGTTGTACTTGAAGAGGGTGGGCATGGAGTGGCCGAAGAGGGTGGGTACGTTCGCTTGCGACCAGGGGGCGGATGAGGAGTTGCCCTCGGTGCCGTAGCGCAGGTTGGAGATGGCCCCGCGGACGAAGAGGCTGCCGACTTCGAGGTCCGGGACACGGACGGTGGCGGTGGTGTTGAGGATGCGTTCGGCGGTGCCGTTGCCGATCTGGACGGTGGCGCGCAGGTAGAACTGGGTGGTGTGGCCGACGTTGTTGAGCGTGTAGGTGCTCTTGTCCAGCACGTTGACGTCGGTGGTGTCGTACAGCAGGCGCAGGGAGGAGACGCCGCCGGCTTCCCAGGTGAGTGTGACGGTTTCGCCGTTGTTGATGATGGGCGGTTTGGCGATGAGGTTGCGCAGGTAGAAGTCGGCGGGGAACTTGCCGATCTCCAGCGTCGTGGTGTCCGGCAGGAAGGACTCGCTGGAGCCGGCCGGGCGTGAGTAGACCTGGATGAGGAGCGGAGCGGTGCCGACCTGGCGGTTGATGCGCACGCCCATGAGCTGGACGGTGAGGCCCTCGTCGCGGCTGATGGTCGCATGGCCGGAGGTGGGGGCGAAAGTGATCGTCTTCGCCTGGGCGTTGGTGGTCGCTGTCCAGTCCTTGAGGCTGGTCTGGGGGTCGATGCCCTCCAGATCGAGGGCGAGGTCGGGGGAGTTGGGGCCGGTCGGGATGACAACGACGATCTTGTTGCATTCGATGGCCTCGCCGCTGCGGCGGCTGCCGACGATCACCAGGTCGGCCCGCTGGGGGTCCCCCGTGTTGGGGGAGACGCGGATGGGGTCGGGGTTGGTGCTGAGGCTGAACTCCAGGGCGGTGGCGGCGGCTTCGGCATCTTCGGAGCCGGTTGCCGCGGTCTGGGAAACGGTGCTCATCAGTGTGCTTCCTCGTGTCGGGTTACGGCGGCGGCCTCGTCCAGGACGAGGAAGCCGGAGCGGATCTGGGGGTCTTGACCGATCGGAAGACCGGTGGGGTCGGGGACGGTGATGGGCATGGACGCCCACGCGTCGGCGGCGCGCTCTGTCCAGGTCCAGGTGCCGGTCGCGGTGGCTGGGTGCGGGAGGAGGGCGGCACCGTCGTTGGTGGTGGCGGCGAGGAGGGGGCCTGCGCGGAAGCTGACCGCCATGTTCGCCAATGCGTGGGTGGTGAACTCCTGGGGGAGGTGGATGGCGGTGACGGGCAGGATGTCGGTGGTGGCGTGGACGGCCGCCCTCGGGTCGAGGAGGAGGGTGACGAGGGCGGTGCTGGCGGAGTTGAAGGCGAGTTGGAGGCGCTGGCCCTTGTCGATGGGCCGCAGGTAGCCGGCGGAGTCGCCGCTCGGCGTGATGACGGTTTCGAAGTGGGTGTAGTCGTTGTCGAGGACGTAGCCGATGAGGCCGTCGTCGGTCTGCCGGGCCTCACCCAGGCGCACGGTCCACTGGTAGTGCGGCATCTTGGGCTGGGGCGGGTTGAGGACGTTCTTCCAGGTGACGTCAGTGCGCGGCGGGCCGGACAGTTCCAGGTCGAGGCGGGCGCGGACGAGGGCGAGGGGGCGGCCGAGGAGGAAGGCCAGGCTCTCGTCGGCCGGTCCGTCGGGGTCGATGGTTGCCAGTGCGGCGTCCAGGTGGGCGCGCACCGCGTCGAGGACGGCCGGGCCGCGCTGTTGGATGGCGGCGAGGAAGCGGTGGGCGTGCGGGGAGAGGGCGGCGAGCTGGTCGAGTTCCTGGATGTCGGAGCCGGGCAGTGCGGTCCATGCGACGATCCGCTGTCCGTTGGCGGACAGCACGGTGCGCAGGTCGCCGAGCGCGTGGCCCTCGGGGCCGTAGCAGGCGATCGCCTTGTCGAGTCGGTTGTGCAGGAGCCAGGCGCAGACGGGGTTGGTGCCGGGGGTGAGGTCGACGGGCTCGTCGCGCTGTGCGGAGAGGAAGTCGAAGTGCAGGCGGGCGGGTTGGAGCAGGCGCGGGCCCAGTTCGATGTAGCGGTCCCGGTCCATCTCGCCGACGAAGTGGTCGGGGACCATCGTCTGGGGGCGGAAGGGCCGGAAGTGCTGCGGGTTGTCGATCAGGTTGACCGCGCGGCCGAATCGGTCGACCACGGACAGGGCGGCGAAGGCGAGGTGGCCCGAGCGCAGCTCCTGGAAGTCGGTGGGCTCCCAGTCGTCCCACTCGAAGACCGGTTGTGGTCCGGGGTCGGGTGCCTGGCGGTCGGCGTCGCCGATCAGGCCGCGGATCGCCCCGGTGGGGCGGAGGGTGGTGCGTGCTTCGCGCTGGGCGACCTCGGCGCTCAGGCCGTCCAGGCGCTGGGAGAGCTGGTCGAGGCTTCGAGCCTGTCGGCGCAGCTGCTGGATGAGTTCGTCGGGGAGGTCGCCGCGGCCGGCGGCGTAGCCGGCGAGCTTTCCGTCCTGGTCGTGGCCGCTGGTGGGGGCGAGGGTCTGGCGTCCGCCGGCGGTGACGGCGTAGGTGAGGTCGCCGGTGCCCTTCCAGCGGTAGCGGTTGCCGTCGAAGCTCCAGTGGGCCGTGCCGTTGTTCGCCTGATAGGGGATGGCGGTGTATTCGGCCCGCCACATCAGGTAGAGCGGCTGCCAGGGCTGGCGCCACGGATCAGTGCCCAGGGCTGGCAGGGTGCCGGTGGCGGCGTTGAGGTTGGCGCCGGTCTTGCGGGCCTGGTCGAGGATGCAGAACTCGGTGACCAGCGCGGGTACCGCCTCGGGCAGGTGGGCGGTGTTGACCTTGGCGACGTCGGCGGCCACGCTCAGCGCGGTGATGGAGCCGACCGCTGTGACCAGGCGTTCCTCGGTGCGGCACGGCAGCCTGGAGCCGCGGGTCATGGGGGCGTTGAGGTTGGCGCCCTGGAGCATGATGACGGGGTCGGCGTGCTGCTCGTAGGGGTCGAGGGGGACGCGCTGCAGGACGCGGGCGCCGCGCAGGCCCTGGTCCGCGGCGTAGGCGCGGGCCCGCTCGGCGAGGGTGTCCGGATCGTTCGCCCAGGGGATCTCGGTGCGCCTGTCGCGCAGTTGGGCGGCGAGGTCGGCCACCTTTCCGGCGGCGCCGTCGGGATCGGCGGGGTTGAGCTCGGCGGCGCTCCGGCGGGCGAAGAAGTCGGGTTGCTTCTTCTCCTGGGCCAGGGACCAGACGTTGTACAGGTGTTCCTGGGCGCCGGCCAGTTTGCGTTCCAGGTCGTCGAGGTCGGCCTGCTTGGTGTTGAGGCCGGCGGTGACGTCCTGTTCGAGGCGTAGTTGGCGGGTGCGTTCGCCGGCCGAGAGCGGGGGGAGTGCGTTCGGGTCGCCGCGGTCGACGACGCGCCAGGTGTAGCCGCCGGGGACGGGGCCGAAGCCGCCCTGGTGGGCGGTGCGTTCGAGGAACAGGTCGCCGTCGGATCGGTCCAGTTCGTCCAGGACGCCGAGGAGGAACGCCCGGTAGAGGCGGGCGTCGTCGGCGTTCAGGGAGCCGGGACCGGCGGCCTGTTCCTGGAGGACGGCGGCGGCCTCGGCGGCGCTGTTACCGATCGCAACGGCGATCTTGGCGGGGCCGGGGCAGTCGGAGACGGGGATGCCGCCGTTCGGTTTCCAGTCGATGCCCAAGGCGGTGCCCGTGTAGAGGGAGCGGCGAGGGCTGCCCATCCCGGGCGGCAGGCTCCAGTGGAGGCGGTCGAGGAGGTGGGTGTAGTCCTCGGTGCCGGCGAGGATGTCTTTGCCCTCTTGGGAGTACCAGCCGGTGACGTAGTAGCTGAGCCGGTCGTCTCCCTCGATGTCCGCCAGCGTGTCGTGGATGGAGAACACGTTGAGGTTGTAGGGCTGGTAGACGGAGAAGGTGAGCAGGCCGGGGCCGAGCGCGGTGAGGAACGGTTCGCGGGCGTCTGCGGGTTCGCGCCACGGCGCCTGGACGGTGAGGTCGTGGCGGCGCCCGGCCTTCGTCGCGGTGGGGGTGGCGGCGTCGGGGTCGAGGTAGGAGACGGCGCCGTTCTGGGGGTCGAGGTAGTCGCTTTCGACGATCCAGGACGTCATGGCGCGGTTGGAGCGGCGCACCACGAGCCAGCGGTTGGGGACGAGGGGGAAGTCGCCGATCTCGCCGCTCTCGCTGTCCTGGTGGCCCTGGCACAGCGCTTCGGGGAGCTGCCACTGCAGGTAGACACCGAGCCGCTCGGGCTTGTCGCGCCAGATCTCGGTGCCCTGGAACGGCAGCGGCTCGGGCGGCTGGTTGTCCTCGGTCAGGGAGCGGAAGTTGGCCTGCCAGCGTTGGATGACGTACGTGCCGTCGGTGTCGCGGGTCTGCGCGTTGACTGCGAGCGCGGCCACCTCGACCGGCACCACGAGGGTGTTGTTGGGCATCGTGTGAAGGTCCGTTCCGGGGTGGCGGGTCAGGGCCGGGCGAAGGTCTGGATCTGCGGTGCCTTGATCATCTGAAGGGCGAACCGGGCCGGCGACAACGCGGGGAGGTTGTGCGCGCGGGCGAGTTCGGGGGCGAGCTTGCCCGCGATGTCGAGCACGTCGCCGGCCGGGCGCAGGAAGCGGCCGAAGCCGGGCGGGTCGGGGAACTCGCCCATGGGCGAGCCGATGTCGGTGCCGGTGAGTTTGCGCAGTTCGATGGTTCCGACGTCCCCGATGCCGAACATCAGGCCCTGCGGGGGTTCGGCAAGGGTGAAGGTGTCGATGACCTCGGGGTAGAGCAGCAGCAGGACGTCGGTGCCGTACACGTCCCGCCGCATGGGTTCCACCACCGTGTCGCCGCGGAACGCGGTGATGATGGTCTTGGGCCAGTTGGGGATGAGGTCGGAGCGGATCAGCACGCCGCACTCGGGGGCGTCCTGGATCCCGGTGGCCAGCGTGTTGAGGTCGGCGTCCAGCGCGTGCCCCACCCCGACGCTGAGCGCGCCGTCCACGGCGGCGCGGATCCACCCCGGGTCGACGTGGAAGAAGCGGATGCTCTCCGGCGGCAGCATCCGCGCATCGGGTACCAAGTGCTCGAAGGGGACCATCTCCAGGAGCGGCAGGCGGTCCAGCCACGCGCGGACCGGGTCGAGCTGGATGGCGCTCGCCTCCCGCAGGACACCGCGCACATCCGGCTCGGCCAGCGCACTACGCAGGTCAGCGGAGCTCAAGGGGGCTACCCGGGTCGAGGGGGCGGCGGCGCGGCGCTGGGCTGCCGCGAGTTGGGTGCCGGTGCGGGTGAGGGCGCCCATGAGAGCACCGTCAGCGGTGAGCAGCCGGTCGAAGCCGCGGTGAGCGAGATTCTCGCTCAGGAGGGTGGCGGCGGCACGCGCGCTGGTGCCGGCGAGTTCGGGGTGGGCGAGCAGGCGGCGGGCAGCGCGACGCGCGGCGGCGCGGAACTCCATGAGCTTGGTGCGGAAGGGCGCGTCCGCGAGAGCGAGGGCGCGGCCGAGGCTGAACGCGCTGGCGTAGCCGGTGTCGTAGACGCCGTACTTCTCCAGGTAGATCAGGGCCTCGCCGGGCGACTCCAGGCGCGGTGCTGCGGGCTTCGGGAGCTCCTGGGCCTTGGTGGCGGTGAACGGGCCCCGGTAGAAGGCGAAGCTGCGCTCGCCGGACTCCAGGCGCTGTGGGAGCGCGGTGGCCCCGCCCTTCAACCGCGCCAGCGCCTCGGGGTCGGTGGCGGTGCCGGGCAGGGGCAGCCGTAGGAGCGGTTCGGGTGCGGCGGCGAGGTTCTGGACGATGTCGCCGAAGCTGATCGTCGAGTCGGCCTGGGTCTCGAAGGACCACGAGTGGAGGGAGACCATCCGCAGGCCCTGCGCCGGCGGTGTGCCGCCGTTCAGGTAGCTCTCGAAGCCGTCCAGGGAGACGAGGTGCGCGACGTGCTGGCCGCCGCTGACGGCGGGGAAGCGGTTGGCGACGACGACCGCGTTGAGGTCCTCCTCCTCCGGCTCGGGGTCGGAGCCCATGGTGGCGTCGGGAGGACCGCCCTCGCGGACGTGCGCGAGCAGGGCCATGTCGGCTGGTTTGGGACACACGGTGGTGAACAGTGCGGCGGGCACGTGGATGGTCCGACAGGCCAGTTCCTGCTCGTCGTCGGACACGTTCTCGGGTGCGATGGCGGGTGGTTGTCCTGGGTTGTGGTCCTGTCCGGCGAGCAGGTCGCACACGGTGATGACCTTGACCTGGCCCACCGCCTCGCGGTCCTCGGGCAGTTCGCCCTCGCGGAAGAGCAGCAGGGCGATCCACGGCACGCCCTCCTCGGCGCCCTTGAGACGCCGGAACCAGGGCAGGGCGGGGGTGTCGAGGGTGATGTGCGGCAGCAGCTGGCTGTAGGTGCCCACCGCGCCGGGCACCGGGTAGCAGGCGTGAACATCGGTGTCGGCGATGGCGAAGCGCAACTGCCGTACGTCGAAGGGCTGCTGGCGGGTCGGCAGGGAGCTGCCGGTGTCGATGCCGGTGATGCTCTGCTCGACGTTGATGCGGTAGCGGCCTGCGGACAGGGACGGGATGCGGTGGTCGAAGAACCGGGTGCGGTGGCCGACGGTGGCCATGCTCAGTCCCCCTTTCTTAGGCGGCAGGCACGAGCATGGGCTCGGCGGTGAAGGTGGCCTGAGCGGCACGGGCGTAGGCGCTCAGGTCGTTGTCGAGCTGCCCGAGGTTCAGGCCGAGCCCGGCGAGCACGCCGGCGAGCTGGCCGCGGGCGGTGATCTGCGTGGCGGCGGCCACCGTGGTCGCGATCGTCGCGATGACGCCGGACGGCCGTGCGGGGATTGCGCCGACGGGCCCGTCGGTTGCCTTGAGCGGCTGGTGACCGTCGGGGTTGACGGGGTCGAACTTCAGGGCCTCTTCGGAGATGTAGCCGGTGGAGGTGCCGTTGCGCAGCGGTGGCGCGGCCAGGCGGACACCGGTGAGCTGGTTCGCGATGAGCTGGTCGCCGTCCTTGGCCGGAAGCGTGTTGCCGGCGCCGGTCCCCCACAGGGCCTGGGCCACCGAGGCGGTCGTCCTGGCGCGCGACCAGGTGGTGAGGTCGACGCTCTCGCCCTCACGGGTGAGCGAGACGCACTGCACGCTGGTTCGGCCGGTTTGCTGCATGGGCCGGATGTTGAGCAGGCTGCCGCTCTCCGCAGGTGTTCCGGCCTTGGTGTTCAGGTACAGCTGGGTGACGGGGACGGTGGAGTCGGTGGTGAAGGAGAACCCGGCGGCGGAGACCTCCCAGGCGCCGTCGCTACGGGTGCCGTCCGTCTGGGTGTTCTCGATCAGTCCGGCTCCGGGCAGGACGCGCACCGCGCTCTCGGGCGGCGGCAGCATCTCACGGAACCCGGCCCAGTCCAGTGAGCGGTCCTGGGGTGGCCGGGAGGCGCCGAAGTTGATGGTGAAGGAGATGAACCACAGGTGGACCTCGGCGGATCCGCCGAAGGCGGGCCCCCACAGCTGGAGGCTGACGCCGACCTCGATGGTGATGCTGATCCGGATGAACCAGATCTTGATGGACGCGGACACCCCGATGGAGATTTTGAGCGAGGCGTCGATGTAGAACGGCTTCCACTGGATCAGCAGGTCCACCTTGGCCACGCACCAGGCACGCACCGGGCCGGCGTGGAACTGGATGTCGAGGCCACCGCCGGCCATCACCGCGGCCGGGGTTAGGGCGAAGTAGGCGTTGCCGGAGACGGTGACGTTGCCGCCCAGCGCCCAGTCGAACCCGACCCGCGTGGGCCTGGGATAGTGGGCGGGCACCTGGTACTTGGGGTGGTAGCCGCCCACGCTGAGGACGAGGTCGCCGGCATGGGGGCTCTCGCCGAACCAGGACTTGAGCGCGACCCCGCCGCGCAGGCGGCAGTTGGGATCGAGGAGGAAGGAACTGGGGGTCAGCGCGGCTTCGATCGCGAGCTCGCCCTGCAGCGGTTTGATCACGGCCCGCACGCCGATCTCGGCCCTGGCGTACTTCTTGGTCCCGCCCTTGGGGAAGTCGACCCCGCCCATGCCCAGCAGGGCCACGGTCAGCTCCGGTCCGGTCTGCAGGAGGGCCATCGCGCGGCCCTCGACGAACTCGGCGACGGTGAACGCCAGCCCGGCGGCGACCCACAACTCGTCCTGGGCGGGCCTGATCCACGGGTTGTCGCCACCCACGAGGGTGCCCAGGATCTTGACCGGGTTGCCCTTCTCCGCGCCGATCGCCCCCGGGTTGGTCAGGGCCTTGATGAACGGGAAGACCCCGATCTCCTCGACCTCGGGCACCCGGATCCTGCTGTTCCAGCCCATGCCCGCCGCGATGCCGTTCAACCGCAGCGCGGGGATCCCGATACCGGGGTTGCTGCCGATGGCGGCGAAAGCGAAGAACGACGGGTCGGTCCCCGCCTGGGGCACGACGTAGGAGCCCATCCCGGTCCCGTACAAGCCCTTGCCGGAGTCGCCACTGTCGAACGAGAACAGCAGCACACCCCCGATGATCGTCTTGTACGGGGCCTGCGCGGGCAGCACGGTGAGCGTCCCCGCGATCCGCAGCGGCGGGGTGCTGTAGTCAATGCCGAGGCCTTGCCCATCCAGGGGGTTGCCGATGGGCTTGAAGCCGCGCTCACGCCCCGGCGCCGGGACGCCCAAGACCGCGAATCCGTCACGGGTCGCGATCGCGCGCAGGGGACGGGACAGGCCGCGCCGCCGGGTCGTTGCCGTGCGCTCGGGCATGACACGACCCAGACCGTCGACGCGCGAGGCGTCGAGGCGGGGCACCGCGAGGGGGGCCTTCACCGGAACGACCGAGCCGTCGGGCAGTACCAGCCAGGACCCGGCAGCAAGCCCCCCAGTCGCACGGATGTCGAGGATCGTGAGCTGATCCTCTGTCAGGTTCTGTTCGCAGCAGACCATCCGCCAGCCGTCGGCCTCGGCGACGAACAGGCGAGCATCTTGGGAGAGTGCCGCACGCCCTCGGGGACCGGCGGCGGTCAGTGTGGCTCCCGCCCCGTTCCTGGCGAGGGTGATCCGGTCGACATCGGGGCCGGGCAGATGGGGCACGTCCACGCCGAGGACGCGGGCGAGCTCGTCCGCGCGCGTGCCGGGCGCCGGCAGTTCGATGTCCAGAGCAACCGCCGTGACGACAGAGCCGTCATGGCTGAACGTCGCACATACACGGACCGGCCTGTCCGCGAGGGACGTAACAGCGGCGCCGACCGCCCGCAGCGCGCCAGAGTGGCCATCACTGCTCGCGAGGCGGAGCACCCCGTCAGGGAAGAAGGGCTGGAACACGTCCCCAAGGCCGAGCATCTCCCCTGGCAGCTCCACCTCCTGACCCTCACCGGTGTCGAGCAGCTTGCGCAACTCGTCCACATGGATCGTCACAGCCGTCCCCTTCCGTGCCCGTGCGCGGGCATGTCGAAGCTCCGGACGGCAGCGCCATCCCGACCGAGTGATCATTTGATTACAGATCGTAGTGGGGGCTTGGTCTTGGCGGTCGGACCGGCGCAAAGTCGAGCAACAATCGGCCGGAACCTGTCGGTGTCCAGGCAGGCCCTGGCGCATGGCGGGGAGCGTCGGTGGGGGCTTGGGCGAGGGCTCCGCGATGGTGGAGGCCGGGCCACACCAGTGAAGTGGCCGTTGCCGATCAGCGGTGCTCAGCGATCCACATTCGGAAGAGGGGATGCGGAATACATGTGGGGACGACCGTGTGGTCGCCGGAGCCAAAGGTGTTGCTCAGCGCCTCGTTGACGCGATGTGCCGACGACCCTGGTCGCCGGTTCAGCCCGAGTGGCCTGGGGTGAGGCGGAAGATGCGCAGGCGGCGGCCGGAGCGGTCGGCATAGGTGGCGTAGGGGGGCCAGAAGGTGAGGAGTTGCTGCCAGGCGTGGTTGCGGTCGTCGCCGTCGAGGAGGTGGCCGGTGACGGGGGTCCTGCGGCCGTCGCGGGTGATGCCGGCGTGGGGTTGGGCGATGAGGTTGGCGCTCCAGGCGGGGTGGTGGGGCTGTCCGAAGTTGCTGGCGACGACGAGCAGGTCGCCGTTGGGTTCGGTCACGTACATGAGGGGTGTGCGGCGGGGTCGGCCGGTGGTTCGGCCGGTGGTGTGGAGCATGAGGGTGGGCAGCATGGCGGAGAATGTGGTGGCGCGTCCGCCGGTGAGGGTGTGGATGGCGCGGTCCAGGGGCGGGGAGATGTTGGCCATGGCGTCGACGAAGGCGGGGTTGGCGCCTGCGGCGGTGAGCAAGCGCAGTGCGCGGCCCGGCTGTGCGGCGGGTGTCGTGGGGGCGGTCCGGTTCCGGGCGGGGCGGGGTTTGCCGTAGTCGTGGCGGGCGTTGCCGAGGGCGCCGCTGAGGTGGGCGAAGACGCCGGGGGCGAGGGCGTAGGCGCGGTAGAGGGCGGGGAGGTAGCCGGGGATGTCGACCTGGGCCCGGCGCTGTCGCAGGCCCAGGAGGACGGCGTCGGCGACCTGTTCGGGGCTGGTGGTGGGCAGGAAGTCGGCCAGGCGGGGCAGTCGGCTGGAGGGGACGCGGTGCCCGAAGAACTCGGTGCCGACGACGACGCCGGGGCGCACCAGCATGGCGTGGACGGACGTGTGGGCGAGTTCGAGTTGCAGGATGCGGGTGTAGCCCTCGACGGCGGCTTTCATCGCGGCGTACGTGGCGGAGGGGCCTTTCACGAAGACCTTTCCCGCGGAGGAGCCGATGTTGACGATGTGTCCGCTTACTGCGGCACGCATGAGAGGCAGGACCGCTTTGACGGTGTGGACCATGGCGTCGTAGCCGACACGCATGGTGCGCTCGGCGTCCTCGACGCTCGTCTCCTCGACGTCGGCCCATTGGATGTGGGCGGCGTTGTTGACCAGGACGTCGATGCGGCCGAGCTTCCGGTGGGTGCCGGCGATCCACTGCTCCAGGGCGGGGCGGTCGCTGATGTCGAGTTCGTGGAAGGTGACGGTGCCGGGACCGCAGGGCGCGGCGGCGATCTGCTGGGTGGCGCGGGCGATGTTGGTGGTGGAGAAGTCGGCGGCGTGGACGGTGGCGCCGTGCGCGGCGAGGACGCGGGCCAGGGCCAGGCCGATGCCGCCCGCGCCGCCGGTGACCAGGGCGGTCCTGCCGTGAAGCCACGGGCGCGGCCGGACTGGGGTGGGGATGGAAGCGGACACGGTGTGCTCCTTGGGTCGGGCGGGATTCGGGGCAGCGGGTGGGTGGGCGGCGGTGCCGGGGTCAGCGGTGGCCGGCGGGCTCGCCCTGCCGGCGGCCTGTCACCACTGGACGCGGCCCCGGCGGCGGGGGCAGCGGCAAGGGGGCCAGGCGGCGGGTGAGGTGCCCGAGCGCGAGGAGGGTGAAGATGTCGGCGAGGGCGGGGACGGTGAAGCCGAAGGGGCGTGGCCCGATCGAGTCCGGGGTGCTGGCGATGGACCCGTCGGTGCGTTGCTGGGTGAGCAGGTAGGCCGCGCCGCGGGCGGCGGGGCCGGGTGCCGGGCCAGCCGTGCTGAGGGTGATGAGGGCGTACGCGGTGCTCAGGGCGTCGCTGACGTCGCCGTCCTGCCGGCCCCAACCTCCGTCGCTGTTCTGGGAGTCGGTCACCAGGCGGATGGCCTTGCGGGTGATGTGCCAGGCGAAGTGGCCGGGTGTGCCGTTGTCGCGGTGGCGGGCGGCGGCGAGGATCGCGCGGAAGACGGTGTGGTGGCGGCTGCTGCTCCAGTCGGGCGGGAAGGATCCGTCCGGGTGCTGCTGGTCGGCGAGGAAGCCGAGCGCGGACTCCAGGGCGGTGTGCTGGTGGTGGCCCTGGGTGCTGAGGGCGTTGGCGGCGGCGGCGGCCATGCAGGCTTCCGAGGGTGCGCCGGCCAGGTAGGTGGGGAAGCCGCCGTCGGGCCCGCGCAGGGCGTTCAGGGCGTCGACGGCGGTGTGGATCGGCTGCCGGTTGGCGTGGGGGTCGGTGAGGTGGAGGACCTCGATGGCGGCGGAGGTGCAGTCGGTGTCGGCGAGTTGGGCCCTCTCGGTGTAGGACCAGCCGCCCGCGGGGTGCTGCAGGTGCAGCAGGCGTCGGGCAACGACGTCCAGGACGGACCGCGGGGCGTCGGCGGCGTGCAGGGCGATGCCGGCGGTGGCGGTGAGCCAGGTGTCCTCGTCGCAGATGAACGGGATTCCGCCGTCGGCGCGCTGGTGCGTCAGTGCGGTGCGGATCCCGTCGGCGATCAGGGCCTCGTGGCCGGGCAGGGGCACCAGGGCGTGCAGGACGGAGAGGTGGATGAGGAGGTTTCCTTCCCACACCGCTCCGGGCTGCTGGGTGGCTCGCAGCAGGTCCAGGTCGTGCGTGTCGACGAGGTGGGGTTGCCCGTGGGCGCGGGCGAGGATCGCCTTGACGGCGGTGACCTGGACCTGGGCCCAGGTGTGCAGGCCATGCAGGGAGAACGCCTCGGCGGCGGGGGGCTTGGTGGTGGGGGTGGCTCCGAGCAGGAGGAGGACCGCGTGCAGGAGGGCGCGTTTGCGGAGGCCGGTGAAGTCCGGTGCCTGGGCGAGGAAGCGATCCACGTCCAGGCGGTCGGCCGCGTCGGAGTGGGTGTGGAGGGCGGCGCGGGCCAGCAGTCGCTCCAGCGGCTGCGGGGAGTCGCGGTGCGTGGCGAGGTAGGCGGTCAGGGCGGCGCGGGCGGCGGGCTCCTGGCGGGTGCGGTCCAGCAGGGCCAGCATCAGGGCGGATTCCAGGACGCGACTGTGGCACGGGTCGCGCAGGGCCCCGTCCGGGCCGACCTGGTCCTGGAGGCGGGTGCGCAGCCGCGTGGTGGCGGGTGCCAGGCCGGCAGGGAACGCGGCGCGGGGCCAGCGGGCCTGGCCCGGAGGTATCGGGGTGACTCTCATCGAGGTCCGTCCTGGTCGTCGTCTGCGGCTGTCACCGGGTGTCCGGCAGAACGGCTCAGGGCTGCGGCGGCGGCTGGTGGCGCGGTGCGCTCGGCAAGGGTTCGGGGGTGAAGCGTCCGGTGACGGCCAGCCAGTGCAGGGTGGCAGCCATGAACGTCTCCACCAGGTCGACATAGCGGCGCAGCTCCTGCCGCCGGTCCTTCGGCAGGCCGCAGGCTGTGCGCAGGGCGGTTGCGGTGGTCTGGAAGCCGGCCCGGCGGTGCTCGATCATGGCGGCCACCCGGGTGCGCGCCGCGGCCATGGAGCTGAAGTCACGGCGGGCGAGCAGCGCCACCAGGTTGTCCTGGCCGGCGGCCTCGTCACCGGCTTGCGAGGCCAGATCGTTCGCCCAGCCTGCGGCATCGGCCACCGCCTCGCGCAGGTCGACCAGTTGGGCATCCACCCGAGGGTCCTCCACCAGGTGGGCGTGGCCGGTGCGTTCCAGCACGTCCAGCATGGGCAGCAGGGTGATCGTGCGCCGCCGCAATCGCAGGTACTCGGGCAGCGCCAGTCGCACTCCGGTCCGGCGCAGGGCGACCTCCTGCTCGCAGGCGTCCAGGAAGTCGACGTAGTCGGCGGTGAATCGCAGCTGCCACCGCGCGGGCATGCCTGCGGCCGTGCGCTCCCAAAGTCCCGCCAGCACCGCCGCGTGTGGGGCCGTCGACGTGGACGCCGCACGGCCGGAAGTGATCACCCGGCGCAGGGGCACGGTGAACCGCTCCAGCTCGCCTGGGGTTGACCCCAGGCCGCGCCGGTCGATCCGGTCGTCCACCCAGCAGATGAACGCCGCCCACTGCGCCGTCAACGCCACGTCCCCCGCGCCACCGCCCGGCAGGGCGCCCTCGGCGAGTACGTTCAGCCGCATCGCGGCAAGGCGTCGCTCCCCGCCGGCATCCGCCACGAGGCCAACCTCCCGCGCCCAACGCAGCACCGGATCGGACGCGGGGACCGTGTCCGCTGATGACGCATCAGTCATGTTTTGATCATGTCAGAACATCGGTGGCCGTGGATGGCGAAAAGTGAAGTCCAGGCGGCGGCACCACATCGGCCGTGCGGCAGCAGCCCCCTGGACGGCAGGGGAACCCCTGTCCCGTTCCTCCGTTGGCCGTCCGTGGGAGCAGGTGGAGAGCGACCCACCCGCGGGAGGGTGACGCCACGTGAGACAGGTTGCACTTTCCACAACCTTCGAGGCGTGGGGCATGTCCCGTGGGGGGAGAGTCAGCCCCGGGGGCCTCCATGGTCTCTGCGTTTCGGGCGCCCGGCGGACCGGAGCGTCCGCTGCCAGGCCCAGTCGAGGGAGCCTTCATGACCGATCAGACGCCTGCTGCCGCACAGCCGGTGCAGTTCCCGCTCACCGAGACGTTCACCCGGTCCGCGCCGGACAACCCGCACTGGAAGTTGCTCGGCCCAGTGCAGTTGAACGGGGGCCTGGAACTCGCCCCGCAGCCGGGCACCGCCGCCACGGCCTTCCTCGACCAGCCGTTCTCCTCCGCACTGGGGGTGGCGATCGACTTCGACTACGCCAACACCGGCCCGGACACTGCCCTCGACGGACTCAGCGTCTACCTGATCGACGGGGCGCAGACGACCGAGCTCGGCGGCCCCGCCGGCAGCCTCGGCTACTCCTCCCACCATCATCCGTCTGGCGGCGACGAGCGAGCGGGGGTCACGGCGGGGTGGGTCGGCATCGGCTTCGACAACGGCGGGTACTTCGCCCACGTGGCCGCCGGACCGGGCGGGGCGGACAGTCGACCGGACACGCTGACGGTTCGCGGCTCCGGCAGCGCCATGTCGGGATTCGACTGGCGCACCGGCGTCGAGGTTCCCGGAGGGTTCCGCGCCACCTGGGAAGAGGGTGCGCACCTCCAGGTGTCTGTCATCGCCGGCCGCCTGACGGTACGGCGCTCCAGCAAGTCCAACCCGCAGGGCTCACTGCTGATCGACGATTTCGACCTCGCGGGTCAGGCCGGTCAGGCCGCGATGCCCGCGACGTTCAAGCTGGGGTTCGGCGCCTCCTCCCTCGGCCAGTCGGCGTTCCAGATCCGCAACCTCTCGGTGGAACTGCCGGCCGACATGTCGCTGGTGATGAGCGGCCCGCAGAGCGCCAAGGCGGGAGAGCGTGTCGCCTATACCTTCGAGGTGCAGAACCTGGGCCCCAACGACGCTCCCGACGCCAGGGTGGAGGGCCTGATCCCGGGCCCTCTGCAAGCAACGGCGCAGCTCAGCTGCCGGGGGGAGAACGGCGCCGAGTGCGGCTACGGCTCGGTCGTCGGGGGCTTGCACCAGTTGGTGAGCCTGCCCCGGGGCGGCAAGGCCGTGATCACCCTGAGCGGCACCATCGGCCGGCATGCCGAGGGGCGTATGGCCGTGACCGGCCAGGTCCAGTCGCGGACCCGCACCAACACGGCCGCGCGCCAGGCCGGATCGGTCGATACCGACGTCGAACTGCCGCGCGTCGCCGTCGCCTCGCAGATCACCGGACAGTGGCCCCAGTCCTCTCCCGAGGGCGCGAACGGATGGATCGTCAGTTACGACCTCACGCTGGCCGCCAACGAACAGCGGGTAGCCGCCTGGGAGATCTCCTTCTCCGTCCCCGCGAACACCGGCGTCAACCCCACCCAGACCTCCTGGTACCAGGTGCTCAAGGACGGCCTCGACGGGCAGACCGTCATCACGTCCCCCGACGGCTCCCACACCATCGACCCCGGCCAATCCCTGACCGTGAACGTGCAGATGCTCTACCCCTCCCAGACAGAGGCCGGCGACGGCAGCCTGCGCAACCTGCTCGCCATCGAGCTGGCCCACCCCTGAACTCCTGCTCTCGACGCCGTGGCGGACCCGGCCCGGTCAGCGGCCCGCATGAGTCGGTCGGTTCAGGCCGCACGGCATCCTCCCCGGGCCTAGCCTGACGGGATACGTACTGCCGATCTTGAGGGGTGCTCGTGATGAGCAACGAAGCAGAATTCACCGTAGAAGCACCTGATGGGGAGGCCTGGCAGATCCCGAACTCGATCCAGGCGACGCCGATGGCAGGCCCCGTCAGCGCCCGTGACCGGCTGCTGGAGACCATCGTGCGGGAGGCCCAGCAGGTCGCCGAAAAGCACGCCGGCGAGGCGGCCACAGCCCTGGAAGCCCTGGCCCGCGCCTTCGCTCTCGTGGCCTCACCCACAGGGCAGCCCTCACCAGTCGTGCCGACGATCGGCAGGCGCGACATCCCGGCTCCTGACTACAACTAAGCGAACTGACCGGACACCCAGGAGGCCGGAACACCGGGTGCCCGCCGGTGGAGCCAGCCGGGCACCCCCTACCTGGGTGACCGTCAGATCACTCCTCGCCGTCCTCCTCGGCGTCGTCCTTGAAGACGCTTTCCAAGGGGGACGGCTCAGCGGCCGGGGAGCCGAGCTGCTCTCGGTCAGAGTCGAGCGACGCGGTGCAGAAGCCCTTGATCGCCGTGGGACCGGTCGCGACACGGCCGGTCCGCGCCATCGCTGGCCTTACCTTTGCCAAACGGCAAGCTCCGGAACTCACGGACTGTTGCTTACGCGACATCCCGCCGGCCGCACCTCGTGCGCTGGACGAACGCGGTCAGCTCTCGCACGGGCCTCCACACGGTGGTCGGTGCAGGCGTGGTCACTCCCACGTCTTCGTGAACTTGACGGTGAAGTCGTACCTGACAGCCTCGGCGTTCTCGGCGGACAACGCCACGCTGTAGTTGAAGAGCCCCGCGCGGGTCACGACCCCTGTCGGACTCTCCTCCAGTCCGGTGAGCAGCGTGTGCACCGTGTCACCGGGCGGGAAGTTGCCGTACATCTGTTCGATCTTGTCGACCTTCGCGCCGGCCCTCCTGACCACGTGGATGTAGCGGACCGAGACGGCCGCCGCGTCGCGGACCCGGAACTCCACCACCCACTGGTACTCCTGGCCCTCCATGATCTTGAACGGGTCGTTCAGGGCCTTGAGCGCCTCGGGGGTGTCCGTGGGCCGGCGGACGTCAGGGCGTCCGGCGACCTTCAGGATGTGCGCCACGCACTCCAGGCGGGCGGTGCCGCCCGTGGACTGTTCCTCGTTGGTCATGGCCATCTCTCTACTCCTTCTCGACGGCAAAGGGGCTACGCGTGGTCGACGTCATTCCGGAGCCCCACGACCCGATGCCGGCAGTCGATACGAGCGACGCCCGCCCGTACGGGCATGATCACACTCCCGACTCGGAGTGAAGATCAAAACCGCCATACCCGGGACGGCCGACATCGGGCAGTGGTAGGCGACATCGGATCAAGGCGGCCGAGGGCCAGCCAGAACCGGGTGAGCGATCGGGCCGCGGTCCCGGTGGCCGCGCCGGCGCGCCGGATCACGGCCGGCCCACATCGGTGAGACGGATCGGCTTGGGCTGCCTCTGGACCTGCGGCGGAGCTTGGACAAGCCTCATCGTCCCAGTTCAGAACAATGCCGGTGAGTTAGGGCGTTTCCGCAGGTAGAGCGCATGGCGGTGGCCGATTTGGGCGGGTAGCCCGCTGTCGGCATGGGGAATTTCACCACGATCTGATGGTCCGCAGATGATCTCGGGACACGGCAACGGAGCCCCCGGTAAGACAGAAGATC